>NZ_CP144906.1:4465000-4765000 GCF_036699995.1 Clostridium beijerinckii
ACCAGATACTACTGATACTGCCCCAAATTCTCCCATTGCTCTTGCTGCACAAAGTATTACTCCATATATAAGACCCCATTTAATATTTGGAAGAGTTATTTTTCTAAATATATTAAATCCGTTAGCTCCCATCATTGCTGCTGCTTCTTCTTCATCAGTTCCCTGAGCATTCATTAAAGGTATTATTTCTCTTGCTACAAACGGAAACGTTACAAATATTGTTGCTAATATTATTCCTGGCACAGCAAAGACTATTTTTATATTATTTTGAATTAAAATATTCTCTAGAAAGCTCCCTTTTCCAAAAGATAATACAAATATTAGTCCTGCAATAACAGGCGAAATTGCAAATGGCAGATCAATTAAAGTTCCTAGCAAGTTCTTCCCTCTAAATTTAAATTTTGTTATAGCCCAAGCAACACATATACCAAAGATGGTATTCATGATTGTTGCTATTAACGTAGCAATTAATGTAAGATTCATAGCTTTAAGAGTATATCCATCTGAAATTGCTTTAATATATGCACCAAATCCTTTAGCCAATGCTTCGGAAATTATAGATATCAATGGAATAATAAGCATTAGTATAAGAAAAAATATACTTATACCTATCAAACCGTATTTCAAGAATTTATTTTCGCTTCTATTCATAGATGTTTTTTTCACTCACTACTCACCTCATATCTGCTTTAATTTACTATTGTATAGTTGAATACCGTTTATAACGAATAGTATTAAGAATGAAGCGCCTAACATAACCAAAGCTATAGCAGTAGCGCCACTATAATCGTATTGTTCCAATCTTGACATAATCAAAAGAGGTGCAATTTCTGTTTTCATTGGAAGATTTCCTGCAATAAAAACTACGCTTCCATACTCACCAACCCCTCTTGCAAAGGCCAAACCAAATCCAGTTAATAGTGGCGCTGATATTTCTGGAAATATTACTTTGCAAAAAGTTCTTATTCTACTAGCTCCAAGCATTGCAGCAGCTTCTTCATATTGACCATCTAAATCTTCAAGAACCGGCTGAATTGTTCTTACAACAAATGGAATTCCTATAAATGTTAAGGCTATAACAATTCCTAAAATAGAAAATGATGATTTTATTCCAAATGAATAAAGTATTTTTCCTATCCAACCATTCTCAGAATATAAAGTAGTAAGTGAGATACCTGCAACAGCTGTTGGCAGTGCAAATGGTAAATCAATTATTCCGTCTATAAATCTTTTAAATGGAAAATCGTATCTAACTAAAACCCACGCTAAGATAACTCCAAATATGCTATTTATTATCGCTGCTACGAATGCAGCACCAAAACTTACCAAATATCCGTGCAATGTTCTAGCATTTAATACTGTACTAAGAAATTTATCTAATCCCATTCCCCCTGACTTTATGACTAAAGCTGATAAAGGAATTAAAACTATAAGGCTTAGGTAAACAAGAGAAAAACCCATTGTCAATCTAAATCCAGGAATAACTCTTTTTGTCTTGCTCATATTCATCCCCCACTCTAACAAAATAATTACATATTTAAAAACTTCTCTGATACCTAGCCACTTTTATCTCCTCTTATTTAAGTTTGATATAAAACTGGCAATCTCCCAGATTTGATTCTCCTTGATTGTATAAGTCCAACTAAAATTTCTTTTGATATCCCCACTTGAATTAATTTTCATTTTATAATCTAATATTCTTAGTTTTTAGGAATATAGATTTGGTCAAATGTTCCCCCATCTGAGAAATGAGTCTCTTGAGCTTTTTTCCATCCTCCAAATAAGGAATCATCTATTGTTACAAGATCCAATTTAGGAAATGTATCTTTATATTCCTCAGCAACGTCTTTATCCCTCGGTCTGTAATAGTTTTGAGCTACTAGTTCTTGTCCTTCTTTAGTATATAAGTAGTTCAAGTATCCTTCAGCGACCTCTTTAGTACCTCTTTTATCAGCAACTTCATCTACTACTGCAACTGATGGCTCTGTTAAAATACTTAAAGATGGAGTAACTATTTCATAATTATCCTTTCCAAGCTGTTGTAGTGATAACATAGCTTCATTTTCCCAAGCTATAAGAACATCACCTAATCCTCTTCTAACAAAACTAGTAGTTGCTCCTCTTGATCCTGAATCTAATACAACTACATTCGAATATAACTTGGACATAAACTCTTTTATAGAATTTTCGTCACCATTATATTTTTTTGATGCATACGCCCAGGCCGCTAAGTAATTCCATCTAGCTCCACCTGAAGTTTTTGGGTTTGGTGTCACAATCGAAACACCGTCTTTTGTTAAGTCATCCCAATCTTTTATATTCTTTGGATTTCCTTTTCTAACAAGAAAAACAATAGTTGACGTATATGGTGCACTATTTTCTTTAAATCTGCTTTGCCAATCACTATCCAAAAGGCCAGTTTTGCTTATAGCATCAATATCATATCCCAATGCTAAAGTCACAATATCAGCATCTAATCCTCCCATAACTGCCTGTGCTTGTGAACCAGATCCTCCATGAGATTGATCTATTGTTACATCTTGTCCAGTTTTTTCTTTCCAGTACTTTGTGAAACTTTCATTAAACTTAGTGTATAATTCTCTTGTAGGATCATATGATACATTCAAGAGCTCCACTGGTTTCTTGCTATTATCGCCACTAGTTCCTTGCTTTCCACATCCAACAAAAGCCCCAGTAATTAACGTAATAGAAAGCATCAAACATAAAATCCCAGTTTTTTTCACAATATTCTCCCCAATCTTTTTTCATAAATATTTATTGCTCATATGTAAAAAAATCAATATTCATATATGTTTAGTAGGGTTTTGATTAAATAACACCCTAGCAAATACCAAGTTTTAGCATACGTTGCAAACCACAATGCACATTTCACAATTCACAATTACGGCTAAAATTCTTGCAGTATTTTTAGAATTATGATGAATAATTATTTTTGCAAACTATGTCATAAAAACTTTATATCAATTACTATATAAAATAATGTTTTATGTGATAATTGACTACTTAACTAATTATGCATAATATCTTTTTATTTCCTACTAATTTTATAAACTTTATATGAAATATACTATAAGGGAATTTTATGCTTTTGTCAATAAAATCAGCTCAAAAATATTAATTTTTAACAAAAACCAAACTTACTAAATAAATATGTTAATTTTTATTTAGTAAGTTTTTGAAATTATTATTTTATTAAATCTTGCTTATATTCGAAAATCATTATAATCAATACTTATGATTTGGAAATAGTATTGGATTGACCTACTAATGGAATCCTATTTTTTAGGAATATAAATTTGATCAAATGTTCCTCCATCTGCGAAATGAGTTTCCTGAGCTTTTGCCCATCCTCCAAACTCGCTATCTATTGTAACTAAATTAACTTCTGGAAATGTGCTTTTATACTTTTCAGCAACTTCTTTATCTCTAGGTCTATAATAATTTTCTGCTGCTATTTCTTGTCCTTCTTTAGTATATAAATAATCCAAATACCCCTCCGCAACTTCTCTCGTTCCTTTTTTATCAACAACTTTATCAACTACAGCAACAGGAGGTTCTGCCAGGATACTTAATGATGGCACCACTATTTCATACTGATCTTTTCCAAGTTGATTAAGTGATAAAAGTGCTTCATTTTCCCATGCTATAAGTACATCACCTAATCCTCTCTCAACAAAACTTGTTGTTGCTCCCCTAGCTCCTGAATCCAATACTTCTACATTTGAATATAACTTTGACATAAAATCTTTTATAGCCTTTTCATCACCATTATACTTTTTCGATGCATAGGCCCAAGCTGCCAAGTAATTCCATCTAGCTCCCCCTGATGTTTTTGGATTTGGTGTTACTATCGAAACTCCATCCCTCGTTAAATCATCCCAGTCTTTTATATTCTTAGGATTTCCTTTCCTAACAAGAAAAACTATAGTCGATGTATATGGCGAACTATTTTCTTTAAATTTACTTTGCCAATCACTATTTACAAGCCCAGCTTGGCTTATAGCATCTATATCATAACCCAATGCTAAGGTTACAATATCAGCTTCCAATCCACCAATTACTGATTGTGCCTGTGCACCAGAGCCTCCATGAGATTGATTTATTGTTACATCTTGTCCAGTTTTATCCTTCCAATATTTTATAAAACTATCATTAAATTTTGTATATAATTCTCTTGTTGGATCATATGATACATTCAAAAGCTCTACAGGTTTTTTACTGTCCGAATTTTCACTATTATTAGTTTCTTGCTTTCCACAACCTATAAAAGCCCCCATTATTAAAGCTATAGAAAGCGTAACACTTAATATTCTCCTCTTTTTCATAATATTTGCCCCTTTCAATTTTATTATTTGTCATATATGTTTAGTAGGTTTTTAATTGTAATCACCTATCTAAATCTCAATTAAAGAATTTATAACAACATCAATAATTCGTATTATTTTATTGGTTATACTGATATTTGTTTTTAATCCCTATTATTTCAATAGGATTTATATGATTTATACTATAGTTTATATTATCCACTTTGTCAATACATTTATTCAAGAAAATTCCATTACCAAAATACACAGTCACTCCAGTTTCCCCTCCACAAATATAAACTTCAAGAAAAGAACAAAATCATAGGCGACTTTGGAATCTGGAAAATAAAAAAAAGTAGTTGCCTTAAACAACTACTTGATATATATGTTATGACATTAAAATCCAGTATGCTAGTAATATATTTGCTTATTTAATATTAAAATATAAGATTCTAAGCACAACATATTTAATTATTAACATTTTATTTTTGCTTTACCTTTATTCCGTGGCATGCATTAGCTGATGAACAACCGGAGCATCCACATCCGCAACCACTTTCTCCATTTTTAGCCTTTTTTATTTGCTTTCCTATCACAAATGCCATAAATCCAAATATTATACCAGCTAATATAATTGTTGCCACCATAATTATCACTCCTCAAATCTTAATCTAAGTAAACTATTATGCTCAAATCTAATTTCATAAACATTATTTTGTATAACTTAAATTAGCATTAATTACTTTTTCTTTTGATTCTTTTCTTCCTGTTGCTATAACTATAAATACTACAGCTACTGCAATTATAATTGAAACCACAGCTCCCAATAAACTTCCGACTCCTAATATATAATTACCAACTTGGTTAATAACAAGTGCAACGATATATGCAGTTGCTGTCTGGAATCCTATAGTAATGAATGTCCACTTCCAATTTCCCATTTCACGTCTTATTGTACCAATTGCCGCGAAACAAGGAGCACAAAGTAAATTGAATGCCATAAATGCAAATCCGCTTGCTGCTGTAAACATTGCACCAACGTTGCTGATTAATGTTGGATCAGTTTCAGATGCATCTGTTATTCCATATAAAACTCCAAATGTTCCAACAAGATTTTCCTTTGCAACAAGTCCTGTAACTGTTGAAACTGCTGATTGCCAATTTCCAAAGCCAAGTGGTGCAAATATAGGTGCAATAATATTTCCTAGACTTGCTAATATACTATTATCTGCGTCTACCATCTCGAATGACCAATTAAATGATTGTAAGAACCATACTGCTGCACAAGAAACTAAAATTATTGTTCCAGCTTTTGCTATAAATGCTTTTACCCTGTCCCACATATGAATAACTACACTTTTTGCGCTTGGTATATGATATTGTGGTAATTCCATAACGAATGGTGAAGGATCCCCAGAAAATAATTTTGTTTTCTTTAATATAATTCCACAAACAACAATCATTATTATTCCCAAGAAATATGCTGATGGAGCTACCCAAGCTGAATCATTAAAGAATGCTGATGCAATTAAAGCTATAATTGGTAACTTTGCACTACAAGGAATAAATGTAGTTAACATAATTGTCATTTTTCTATCTCTCTCATTTTCCATTGTACGTGTTGCCATAATACCAGGCACACCACAACCAGAGCTAATAAGCATTGGTATAAATGACTTACCTGAAAGACCAAACTTACGGAAAATTCTATCCATAATAAATGCTACACGAGCCATATATCCACAGTCTTCAAGTACAGATAAGAATAAGAATAATAGTATAATCTGTGGTACAAAACCAATTACTGAACCTACTCCACTAATTATTCCGTTAATAATTAACCCTTGTAACCAATCGGCTACATTTGCACTTGCCATCCAGTCTGAAGCACTTCCTTGAATTATCTCTCCAAATAATGTGTCATTAATCCAATCAGTTCCTATTGTTCCTATTGTTATTGCAATATAATATACTGCATACATAACAACCACAAAAATTGGCAATGCTAAGAAACGATTTGTAACAATTTTATCAATTTTGTCTGACGTTGTTTCTTTTCCATTGCTACTCTTTTTAATAGCACTTGAAACTACATCCCCTATAAATGCATATCTATCCGCAGTAACAATACTTTCACTATCATCATCAAGTTCATTTTCATATTTCTGTATTACTGCTTCTATATCACTTAATATGTTTTCTGGAAGTTTCAAATTATCTATTATGTTTTTATCACGCTCAAATAATTTTATAGAAAGCCAATTAATATTTACATCTTTACCTTGTATATTACCTTGGACAATTTTTTCTATCTCATCAAAAGCATCCCTAGCTTCTTTTGAAAATGGCACTTGAAAATTTGGCTTTTTCTTTGAATTAGCTATTTCTATAGCCTTTTCTGCTGCTGCTTTAACACCATTTCCTTTAAGTGCAGAGGTTTCAACTACTGGACACCCTAGAGTTTTTGATAATTTATTAATATCTATTTTATCTCCATTTTTCTCTACAATATCCATCATGTTAAGTGCTATAACAGTAGGAATTCCCAATTCCAAAATCTGAGTTGTTAAATATAAATTTCTTTCAATATTAGATGCATCCACAATATTAATTACCGCATCTGGTCTATCATTTATCATAAAATTACGTGTTACAACTTCTTCAAGGGTATATGGTGATAGAGAATAAACTCCTGGTAAATCGACAATTTCAACTTCCTTATGTCCTTTTAACTTACCACCTTTTTTTTCAACAGTTACCCCCGGCCAGTTACCAACGTATTGTGATGAACCTGTAAGTTCATTAAACATAGTTGTCTTTCCACAATTAGGGTTACCTGCAAGCCCTATTTTAATTGACATTTCTATTCCTCCTCATCACTATATATACCTTTCTTTATTAATTTGAACTATGGTATATATTTTTTTGTATTAAATTACTCTACAAGTATCATTTCTGCATCAGCTTTACGAAGTGATAATTCATATCCACGAACTGTTACCTCTATTGGATCTCCAAGTGGTGCCACTTTACGAACATACACTTCGCATCCTCTTGTTATTCCCATATCCATAATACGTCTACGAACAGGTCCTAAACCATCGACCTTCTTAACCTTAACAGTTTGTCCACATTTAATCTCCTTTAATGTGTTCATTATAAAAATCCTCCTAAACTATAATTCTGCTTGCCATTCTTTTATCTAATGCAACTCTGCTATCCTTAACATTTATTATTAGATTTCCTCCAAGTTCAGAAATAATTTTAACCGTTTCACCTGTAACAAACCCTAAACTGTTTAAAAATCTTTTTGTTTCATCATTTCCTGTAATCTTTTTAATATTCATTTCATTTCCCTTATTAGCTAATATTAATGGCATAACATTTCCCCCTTAATTAGATTCACTAATTTTTTCATAAATTATTTATGTATAATTCCTTACATTTTATCGTCAATTAAAGTCACAATCAATTGATAATGATTTTAATTAACTTCTCTATAAATAATAATATCACTTTTTACTCGTATTGAAAATGATTTTCAATAACTTTTTTCAAAAATTATACTTTCATCAATTGGTAACGTTTTATCATTGACGTTTTGCTTTTTTTGTTAATTTTTCTTGACTATTTTAACAATTTTATAATTATTCATATATTATTTGATTCTATGAACTTAATATAGCTTGAATGATTTTTCCATAAAAAATGAGAATTTTTATTGCAGATATCTATATTTTTACTAGCTAAATATATAGAATCTAGTCTTACTTGAAAACTTTATTAAGTAGAATTCTTAAACACATATCCTGTATTTCAATAATATTGCAAAAATAATTTTTCATAATGATTCTAAGAATATTGCATGAATTTTAGCCGTAATTCTGAATTGTGAAATGTGCATTGTGAATTGCAACATATATATGCATAATGTTATTAACTAAGTTTTCTATATGATTTTATATGCACTTATTCAAAATTTATATAAAAAATAGGCTATATAAAATAGAAAAACATTCTATTTCGTACAGCCTATTTTTATATACAAAATCTATATTGCAGTTAAGTTTCTACATTCCGAACATAACTAAACAATTGGTTTGCTATAGTTTTAAATGTAAATTTATTATTACAATATATATAACACTATTTTTACTTATTCCTAAATATTAAATCACGTGAGGGAAAATTAAAGTATTTCCTCCAAAGTTTTTCTTATAGCCTTAATAAAGTCAAATGTATTTAGTGTTTGAATATTATTATGCTCAGCAAGTAACGCTAAATCTTTAGTCATTATTCCATCTTCAATTGTTTTAATCGAAGCCTTTTCCAATTTGTCTGCAAAATTGACTAAAGCCTCATTATTGTCTAATTCTCCTCTTTTCCTTAAGGCTCCAGACCACGCAAATATTGTTGCGATAGAATTTGTTGACGTTTCTTCACCTTGTAAGTGTTTGTAATAATGCCTTTGAACAGTTCCATGCGCCGCTTCATATTCATAGTTTCCTTCTGGAGAAACAAGTACAGATGTCATCATTGCAAGTGAACCAAATGCCGTAGCAACCATATCACTCATCACGTCTCCATCATAGTTTTTACACGCCCAGATAATTCCACCTTCTGATTTAACAACTCTAGCAACAACATCATCAATTAACGTATAGAAATATTCAATGCCCGCCTCATCAAACTTAGCTTTATATTCTTCATCAAAGATATCTTGGAAAATATCCTTAAATGTATGATCATATTTCTTTGAAATTGTGTCCTTAGTTGCAAACCATAAATCTTGTTTAGTATCTAGTGCAAAATTAAAGCAAGCTCTTGCAAAACTTTCAATAGACTTATTAAGGTTATGCATACCAAGAACTACTCCATCACCTGCAAAGTTATGTACTAACTCTCTTTTTTCTTCGCCAGTCTCAGACGTAAATACAAGTTCACATTTACCTTTTCCTTCTATTTTCATTTCAACATCCCTATATACATCCCCATAAGCATGTCTCGCTATCGTAATAGGCTTTTTCCATGTTCTAACATATGGCTTCACTGGTTCTACTATAATTGGTGCTCTAAATACTGTTCCATCTAATATTGATCTTATAGTTCCATTAGGACTTTTCCACATTTCTTTTAAATTATACTCTTTAACTCTTGCTGCATTTGGTGTAATAGTTGCACATTTCACACCAACTTTATACTTTTTGATAGCTTCTGCAGCATCTACAGTAACTTGATCGTCAGTTTCATTTCTATACTCTAATCCAAGATCATAATATTCTGTATTTAATTCGATAAAAGGATTTAATAATTCCTCTTTTATTGCGCCCCAAATAATTCTTGTCATTTCATCTCCGTCCATTTCAACTAACGGAGTTGACATTTTTATTTTTTCCATATTTATTGCCTCCTATATTGCTTATATTTACTTTAAAAATCTTTAGACACTAACTTTCTTCTTTCTTTTAGATATCTTAATTTCTATAAATAATTATACAATATTAACGCCCTATTTTCAAACAATTAGCATTATTATATATGTTTTAATAATAAATTCACATTTAAATTTCTAATAAGCTAAGCACTTAATTAAGGCAAAATATCGAAACTCAATTTTAATATATATAATAATTCTTCATGATACTTCTAAAAATATTGCAAGAATTTTAACCGTAATTGTGAAATGTGCATTGTGAATTGCCATATATATTACAATCACTCAAAAGACCACTCAGATATTATAGTTTCTCCTTCTCCTAAAGTAATATCACCGTCACTAAGCCAGAAAATAGCATCATCCCTATGTCTATTATCTGTAGAATCATCCTCATCATACACTTCTATAATACTCTCATTTTTCTTTTTATTTACTTTTCTCTTCTTACCTACATCTTTTTTAACTTCAAAAATTACTGGAGAATTATTATGTTGATCAATCTCATCCTTCTTTACTTCCGTCACATTACTATTGTTATCAAATTCATTTTCACTATTTAGTTTTGGATTATCTACTTTTAAAAGTGGTATCTCATCATTCTTATTTTCTTTAACATCTACTTTTCCTTGTATATTAGTCTCATCTTTAGACCTTACTTCTGTCTCCTTATTTTTATCCATATCAGTCTTTTCTAAAATTCCTATTTCATTTTCTTTTTTTACAATTTCAGATTTTTCCTTGACTTTGATATTTTGATGCTTTGCAAAATTTTTCACCTTGTATATATTATTATCTACGATTTCGATCATTTCTAAATTCACTAGAACGTCTAACGCAGCTTTTACTTCACTTATCTCTCTATTAAATTCTATTGATAAGGTCTCTACTGTGTATGGAATATTTCTTGACATATATAATTCTCCCTCTTGATTTACCTTTCCAGCTAAAACAACCATCCTGTTCCAAACATAGTGAATAAGATCTCTATTAGACATTCTATCTATTATTTTAAATTTTGTGTCATCATACATATCTATTCTGAATCTCACATATCTTCTCTCTCTCATATTCATCAATCCCTTTCATATTTACATCTTATCGAGTTAATCCAAAAAAGGTTCTTACACTCAAAAAAAAGTTACTGATTGCAGAAATGTTCCGTATTGCAGCATAGCTGCTCTTTTCAGTAGTGCATAGCTGCTCTTTTTATCGGTGCACATTTATCCTTCCAATTAATATATACGCAAAAAAAGAAATATATAAAGGGTTCTAACAAATTTTTTTATCAAAATTATAATTTTCTAACTAAGTTATGCGTAATTATTTAGACAGCAAAAAAGCTCAGTTACCAAAAACTGAGCTTTAATATAAAAATATTATTTTTCTTTTTTGTCTACATCTTCATATTCGACATCAATAATTTCTCCAGTTGTATAGTCATCTACAGGAGTGCTGTAGACTTCCTTATCTCTATCATTATTATAATAGTTATTTAAATTCTTCTTTCTCTTTTTTTCTTTAAAAAATCCCACTATCTTCATAACAATATATATTATTACTCCTGCTATCAGAAGCCATGGAAGAATATGTAGAATTAATGATCCTACTAAAAATATTATACAAATTGTTCCTATAATATACATATATCTTTTAAATTCTCTGTTCATTACACTCAACCTCTATATTACTTAGTTTCTCATTTAGTTAAAAGCATATCTTAAGTATACCTTATGAATATAAAATTTACAACGTACATAACAAAATCGCAGTCGACTTTGGTTAAGTTCCGTATTGTGCTTCGCACTCTTTTCATATTTTAAGTTCCGTATTGTGCTTCGCACTCTTTTCATATGTGTAGATTTTTTACGTATTTTATGCTCTATACGGTATGAATTTATATGTCATTAAAATTGTTACTATAAGCAATGCTGTAACAACTATTCCTCCTTCTGGTCCAAAGCTTCCTCCATTAACTATATTTGAATTAATAGTTCTTATGGTATACATAGAATCTGTAACATTTCCACTTACCAAGAATCCAAAAATGTCACCCTGAAAATAATTCCAAGTTATATGATAACCTATGCACATCCATATATTTTTAGTCTTTATGAATAAATATCCCATAAAAATCCCAAATAAAAACAAGTTAATATATGCAAGTAAGCTGATTCCATGATTTAAAGAATGCATCAGCGAGAATATTACTGCTGATCCTAAAATAGGTATCCATGATATTTTAGTTTGTTTCAAAACAGTCATACAATACCCTCTAGCAAAAAGTTCTTCATTAATCCCAACAAAGATAAAAACAATAAGCTGCAAAAACAATGCTCTTGAAAAGTTTGGACTATTTAAACTATTCACTAGTTCAACTGATTTAGTACATAACAATATAATTGCAACTATAGTAAATGATATTGCGCCAAATAATAAGCCATAAAATAAATCTTTCCAGCCTCTTTTTATATTTATTAATCCAATATCTTTAACTTTTTTTCTATCTAGAACCTTCCAAAATAAAATTACAAAGAATATCATTAGTATACATTGTATTAAATTTAAAAATGCTCCTGGAAAAGAAGACATACTTAAAAGTTGTTCCGTAATATATCTTATTCCCTCGTCTCGCTTTGAAAGTAATTCTGGATTACTCATAAAGACAAATGTACTATATATGTTACCGAAGACAACTGATATTATAGTAGTAGATACAAAGAAACATAAGAAAACAAGTATTATCTTCCAACCAGGTCTTACTTGCTTACTATCATTACTAAAGATTTTCATTAACATCCTCCAATCAATTTCTCTTTTACAATTTTATTCTCTTTTAAAATATATATTTCTAAATCAACCCTTTTTCATAATTTATCCCTCAATGAGCATAATGTCCGCAGATTTAGTTTTAATATACATTCCTAGAGAGTAGAAAAATAGCTACCTCTATATTATATATATCTACTTAATATAAATTCATAAAGATATTCTTAATTATTAATTAAAATATCTATTTTATGCGAATCTATACTAAGTGTGGCGTTACTTTCCTAATATATGTGTTGCAATTCACAATTACAGCTAAGACTCTTGCAATATTTTTATAATTATGATGAAATATTATTTTTGCAATATATATACCATTTATAAACATGTTGGTCATAAAAACATTCTTCATAGAATCCAAGTACTTGCTTATTGTTATCTACTATTTCTAAATTAAAAATCTAATTTTCCCTAAAAAAATAAGAGTGATACTTCTAAATACTTAGAATATCACTCCTATTTCAATATGCTATTTTCTTAAGAATTCATTAACAGATATTCCTGCTCTTATTCCTTCATTTATAGCTGTAACAACCAATGATTGTCCACGTCTAGCATCACCTGTTGAAAATACTTTGTGTACATTAGTTTTAAAATCTTTTTCATTTGCTTTTATGTTGCTTCTTACATCTGATTCAACCCCAAAAGCTTCTTTAATGTAATTTTGTGAACCTGTGAAGCCCATTGCAAGCAATACAAGTTCGGCTTGATAAGTTTTTTCTGATCCTTCAACTGGCACTGGACCAAATCTTCCATTTTCGTCTTTCTTCCATTCAACTTTTACAGTATCAACACTTTCAAGATTTCCATCTTTATCTGCATTAAGACCAGTAACTGTAGTTAAATATTCTCTTGGATCCTTACCATAAAGGTCTATAAATTCTTCTTGTCCATAATCAACCTTAAGAACTTTAGGCCACTCTGGCCATGGATTATTAGCTCCTCTTTCTTTAAGAGGTTCACCCATTATTTCAAATTGAACTAATGATTTACATCCATGTCTAAGTGAAGTTCCAACGCAGTCTGTACCTGTATCCCCACCACCAATTACAATTACATTTTTATCTTGTGCTGAAATATAATTATTATCATCATGATTTGAGTCTAGAAGACTTTTTGTATTAGCTTTTAAGAAATCTACTGCAAAATGTACGCCTTTAACTTTATCTCTACCTTTTGCTACAAGATCCCTAGGCTCAGATGCACCAGTTGCAAGTACTACAGCATCATATTCATCTAATATTTCATTTGCATCATAATTTTCACCAATATTGGCGTTAGTTACAAACCTAATACCTTCCTCAGCCATAAGATTTATTCTTCTTAATATAACTTCTTTATCAAGCTTCATATTTGGAATACCATACATTAATAATCCACCTGGTCTATCACTTCTTTCAAAAACAGTAACTTTATGACCACATTTATTTAATGTATCTGCTGCTGCAAGTCCTGCTGGGCCTGATCCTATTACAGCAACTTTCTTTCCAGTTCTCTTAACTGGAGGATTAGCTTTAACTATTCCATTTTTAAAAGCAGTATCAATTATAGCTCTTTCATTTTCCTTTATAGTAACTGAAGGCCCATTTAACCCTGCTGTACATCCAGCTTCGCATGGAGCTGGACATACTCTTCCTGTAAATTCTGGGAATGGGTTAGTTTTATTTAATCTTTCATAAGCTAAATCCCATTTTCCTCTGTACACTAAATCATTCCATTCAGGAATTAGGTTATGAAGCGGACAACCAGATACCATACCTGAAAATAATACTCCTGATTGGCAGAATGGAACACCACAGTCCATACACCTTGCACCTTGAATGCTTTGCTTTTCTGCTGGAAGACTTAAATGAAATTCTTTATAGTCTTTTATTCTTTCTTTAGGTTCTCTATTTTTACCTACTTCTCTATCATACTCTAAAAATCCCGTTGGTTTACCCATTTTTCTAACCCTCCTAATTTCCTTTAATTTCTTGGAAAGTTTTAATTAATGCTTCATCCTCATCACATCCAAGATTCTTATGCTTTTCAACAGTTTCCAATACTCTCTTATAATCCTTTGGAATTATTTTGTGGAATTTAGATTTTTCTGTCTCAAAGTTGTATAATATTTTATTTCCTTTAGGAGAGCCCGTAACTTTTACATGTTCTTCAATTAAGTTCTTTAATTCTTCTTCATCTTCTAAGCTTAACTCTTCTAATAGAATCATTTCTTCATTTAAGTTTATTCTAAAGTTTGGATCTTCTTCATAAATGTAAGCAATTCCGCCACTCATACCAGCAGCAAAGTTAATTCCTGTTTTACCTAAAACAACAACCTTACCACCTGTCATGTACTCTAATCCGTGAGCTCCAACTCCTTCAACAACAGCAGTCGCTCCTGAATTTCTAACGCAGAATCTTTCACCTGCAATACCATTTATAAATACTTTTCCTGAAGTTGCACCATATAAAGCAACATTTCCAATCAAGATATTATCTTCTGCTACAAATGTTGATTTCTTTGGAGGATATACTATAATCTTACCACCTGATAATCCCTTACCTAAGTAATCATTAGCATCTCCTTCAACTTCAAATGTTAATCCACTTGGAATGAATGAACCAAAACTTTGACCTGCAGCTCCATTACACTTAATAGTAATAGTATCTTCTGGCAATCCATCAGAACCATTTACTCTTGTTATTTCAGATCCAAGAATAGTTCCAAGTGTTCTATCAGTATTAGTTATATCAATTTCAAAGTTTACTTTTTCTTTCTTTTCTATAGCGTCTTTAAATTGGCTTAAGAATACTTTTTGATCTAGCACTCTTTCTAATTTAAAGTCGTATTTCTTAGTTTCATCAAACTTAACAACTTTTCCTTTATACTTATCTGGAGTGTAAAGTATTGAGCTTAAATCAACATTCTTAGCTTTCCAGCCATGAATATTTTCTCTCTGCTTAAGTTTGTCTACTCTACCAACCATCTCATCAATATTTCTAAATCCAAGACTTGCCATAATTTCTCTTAGTTCTTGAGCTATAAAGTACATAAAGTTAACTACATATTCTGGTTTTCCTTTAAATCTCTTTCTAAGCTCTTCATTTTGAGTTGCAACTCCAACTGGACAAGTATCTAGATTACAAACTCTCATCATAACACAACCTAAAGTTACTAATGGTGCAGTTGCAAATCCAAATTCTTCTGCTCCAAGAAGGGCAGCTATAGCAACATCACGTCCACTCATAAGTTTACCATCTACTTCTACTCTAACTCTTTCTCTTAAATCGTTAAGAAGTAATGTTTGGTGAGCTTCAGCTAGTCCAAGTTCCCATGGAAGTCCGGCATTTTTGATTGAGTTTTTAGGTGATGCACCTGTTCCTCCATCATACCCTGAAATTAATATTACTTCTGCTCCACCTTTAGCAACACCAGCTGCAACAGTTCCAACTCCACATTCTGAAACTAACTTAACAGATACTCTAGCTCCAGTGTTTGAATTCTTTAAGTCATATATTAATTGAGCTAAATCTTCTATTGAGTAAATATCATGATGAGGTGGTGGTGATATAAGACCAACCCCTGTAGTTGAATGTCTAGTTTTAGCAATCCATGGGTAAACCTTAGTCCCAGGTAATTGACCACCTTCACCAGGTTTTGCTCCTTGTGCTAGTTTTATTTGAAGTTCATCTGCATTTACTAAATACTCTGAAGTTACTCCAAATCTACCAGATGCAATTTGCTTTATTGAGGATCTTCTTGAATCCCCATTTGCGTCTTTAATCCATCTATCCTTATCTTCTCCACCTTCACCAGTGTTAGACTTACCGCCAATTCTGTTCATAGCAATAGCAAGTGCTTCATGAGCTTCTTTAGAAATTGATCCATAAGACATTGCTCCTGTCTTAAATCTCTTAACAATTTCTGAAACTGGCTCAACTTCTTCAAGTGGAATTGCCTTAGAATTATAGTTAAATTCTAATAATCCTCTTAAAGTGATTTCAGCTTTTTCATCATCAATTAAAGAAGTATATTCTTTAAATAATTCATAATTAGATGTTTTAGTAGCTTCTTGAAGTTTGTGAATAGTTAGTGGATTATATAAATGCTCTTCTCCACTATCTTCTCCTGATCTAAGTTTTTCATATCCTGGAGAATCTAGTGAAAAGTCTGCTGCATAAGTTTTTTCTTTAAATCCATTTCTGTGGTTTATCTCTGCTTCTTTTTGAATTTCAGCAAGTCCTATTCCATCAATTCTGCTTATAGTATTAGTAAAGTATTTATCAATAACTTCTTTTCCAATTCCTATAGCTTCAAAAATTTGTGCTCCTTGATAAGATTGTATTGTTGAAATACCCATTTTTGAAAGTATTTTAATTATACCTTTAAGCACTGCTTTATTATAATTATAAACAGCTTTATCATAATCTAAATCAAGTAATCCTTCTTCAATTAATCCTCTTAAGCTTTCATAAGCCATATATGGATTTATAGCAGAAGCACCAAATCCAAGTAATGTCGCAAAATGGTGAACTTCTCTAGGTTCTCCACTTTCAAGTATTAGCCCAACTGAAGTTCTTGTCCCTTTTTTAACTAGATATTGATGAAGCGCTGATACTGCAAGCAATGATGGAATTGGAACTTTTACATCACTTATATTTCTATCAGATAATATAAATATAGTATATCCCTTTTCATAGGCATCTTGTGCTTTTTCAAACATTTCATTTAATGCTTCCTCTAAAGAGCCACCTTTATCAAATACGATATCAATTACTTTTGATTTTAAGTTTCCTTTATTATAAGCTTTTATTTTAGCTAATTCTTCATCCTTGATTATTGGTGAATCAAGTTTAATTAACTCACAATTTGATGCTTTATCTTCTAATATATTACCCTCTGGTCCAAGATAAACATTAGAAGCTGTAACTATTTCTTCTCTAATAGCATCAATAGGAGGATTAGTAACTTGTGCAAATAACTGCTTGAAGTAATTAAATAACGGTTGAGAATTCTTCGATAATACTGCTAAAGGAACATCTACACCCATAGCTGCTAATGGTTCAGCTCCAGTTTCAGCCATTGGAAGCATTGTTGTTTTTACTTCCTCGTAAGTGTATCCGAAAGCTTTTTCTAATTTCTTTCTAGTTTCCTTATCATATTCAATCTTGAACTTCTTGCTTTCATTCATTTTATCTAATGTAATTAGATTTTCTTTTAACCATTCTTCATAAGGATATTGATTAGCATAAGCATTTTTCAATTCTTCGTCATCTATAACTTCTTTCTTAACTGTATCTACAAGTAGCATTCTACCTGGCATTAATCTATCTTTCTTTTCAACAATTTCAGCTGGTATATCTAATGCACCAACTTCTGAAGAAAGAATAAGTCTTCTATCTTTAGTTATATAATATCTTGATGGTCTTAAACCATTTCTATCTAAAACTGCACCAACTTTTTCGCCATCTGTAAATACGATAGCTGCTGGACCATCCCATGGTTCCATTAGTGTAGCATTATATTCATAAAAAGCTTTCATTTCTTTACTCATAGTTTTACTCTTATACCATGGTTCTGGAATTGCCATCATAATGGCTCTAGTTAAATCCATTCCATTCATATATAAGAATTCTAAATTGTTATCAAATATTGCAGAGTCTGATCCTTCTTTATTTATAATAGGTAGCACTCTGTTTAAATCTTTTCCAAGTGCTCTAGATTTAACATTTGTTTCTCTAGAATAAACCTTATTAACATTTCCACGAAGTGTATTAATTTCACCATTGTGAATCATAAATCTATTAGGATGAGCTCTTTCCCAACTTGGGAATGTATTAGTACTGTATCTTGAATGTACTAATGCCAAAGATGTTTCAACTCTTTCATCTTCTAAATCTTTATAAAATTCTCTAAGCTGTGTAGATAGTAACATTCCTTTATATACTATTGTCTTTGATGAAAAAGACGCTATGTAGAAAGTTTCATTAAGGAACTTGCTTATCCATCCTGCTCTTTTTTCTATATTTCTTCTAACAATATATAAATTTCTTTCGAAATCTTTTCCTGGTTTTATTCCATTTGGCCTTCTTACAAAAGCTTGCATTATTGCAGGCATTGCTTCTAGCGATGCTTTTCCAAGTATTGAAGGGTTTGTTTGAACTTCTCTCCACCCAATTAGTTCAAGTCCTTCTTCCTTTGATATATCTTCAAAAAGGCTCATAGCTTCTTTTCTTGCCTTTTCTTCTTGTGGTAAAAATACCATAGCAACAGCGTAATCCCCTTCGTTTCCGAGAGTCATACCTTTTGATTTCAATTCTTCCTGAAAGAACTTATGTGGTATATTAAATAATATTCCTGCTCCATCTCCTGTATGTTCATCAGCGCCTGTACCACCTCTGTGCTCTAGCTTTTCTAGGATAGTTAAACAATCTGATAATATTTCATGAGATTTCTCACCATCAATGTTTACTATAGTCCCAATTCCACAAGCATCATGTTCAAAACATGGATTATATAACCCCTGTGCATTCGGATTATTTCTTTCCATTAAAATTCCCCCTTGAGATAATAATATATTCATTTGTACCTTCTTAAATATTTATCTATCAGGCACCTATTTATCCTTAAAACAATCATATTGCATTTATGTGTAGCAAACAACGAGTAAATACATCCTTTTTTGAAATATAATTACTCGCGTATTTGCTACATTTTATAAGTTATTCATTTTCACTTAATATTAAACTCGCAATATCTTTCATTCTTTTCCCAGAATCCATACTTATCTTCTGCATATATCTAAACGCTTCATTCTCCGTAAGTCCTGAAGTTTTCATGAGTTGACCCTTAGCCTTTTCGATAAGCTTTCTATCTTCCAGAGTATGTTCTAACTTTTCAACTTGATCTCTCAGCTTCTTGATTCTCTTTTTGCTTTGAAAAATTAAATTTATAGCATTAGTTAAGAGAACATTAGAGATTTTAGTACCAATACAATATATATCAGTATCTTCTTCTATAAATGATTTATAAGGCTCATTTACGATAGCTAAAAAACTAGTTACATCTACTAGTGTTTCATAAACATCTAGTAAACTCATATCCTTGAATTTATATCCTACTAAGACTAGGTCTGGGGAATGTTGCATAACTAATCTAATTAATTCATTTCCTGAAGCACATAATGCTATGATTTCATAGCCTTCCTGCATTAGTAAACTCTTTAATTTTTTTGCTGTCTCAATATTGCTTAAAGCTATAATAATTCTTCCATCTTGAGCCATTGCAATCCCCACCTTAATTAATAATAATTGGTATTACTAAATTAATATCTATTAAGATAGTTTTCTAATTCCCAGTCATGTACTTTAGTTCTATAATCATCCCATTCAGCTGCTTTACCTTCAAGATAATTATTGTATACATGTTCTCCTAAAGCTGACTTAGCTAACTCACTTTCTCTCATGAATTGAACTGCTTCATATAAGTTATTAGGTAAGTTATCAATTCCGTTAGCTTTTCTTTCCTCATCAGTCATAGCAAAAATATTTGCTTCAACTTCTGCTGGTGGTTGTAGATTGTTTTTAATACCATCTAATCCTGCTTGTAATAGAGCTGCTAATACTAAATATGGGTTAGAACTTGGATCTGGACATCTAAGCTCAACTCTAGTTCCTGCGCCTCTAGCCGCTGGTACTCTTATTAATGCTGTTCTGTTTTTACAAGACCAAGCTAAATAAACTGGTGCTTCATATCCTGGTACTAATCTCTTGTATGAATTAACTAATGGGTTAGTAACAGCTGCAAGACCTTTGATATTCTTTAATAATCCTGCTATAAAGTTATAAGCTATTGAACTTAAGCCATTCTTGTCATTTTCATCAACAAAAACATTCTTTCCATCCTTGAATAATGACATGTTAACATGCATTCCTGAACCATTAATTCCGAAAATTGGCTTTGGCATAAATGATGCATGTAATCCGTGTCTTTGTGCAATAGACTTAACAACTAGCTTAAATGTCATAATATTATCAGCTGTAGTTAATGCATCACCATATTTAAAGTCAATTTCATTTTGTCCTTCAGCAACTTCATGGTGAGATGCTTCAATCTCAAATCCCATTTCTTCTAATGCTAAAGTCATATCACGTCTAGCATTTTCTCCTAAATCTGTAGGTGCTAAATCAAAGTACCCACCTTTATCTTGAGTGTTTGTTGTTGCATTACCATTTTCATCAGTTTCAAATAAGAAAAATTCACATTCAGGTCCAACATTCATTGTATATCCAAGTTCAGCTGCATCTGCTATAGCTTTCTTTAAGATATATCTTGGATCACCTTCAAATGGCTTTCCATCTGGTTTATAAACGTCACAGATTAATCTTGCAACCTTACCTTGTTGCGGTCTCCATGGGAAAATTACAAAACTATCTAAGTTCGGCCTTAAATTCATGTCAGATTCTTCAATTCTAACGAAACCATCAATAGATGATCCATCAAACATACATTCATTATTTAATGCTTTTTCTAACTGTCTGTCTGTAATTGCTACGTTTTTTAATGTTCCAAAGATATCTGTAAATTGAAGTCTTATAAATTTAACTCCATTTTCCTTTACTAAGTTAATGATATCTTCCTTTGTGTACTTTGCCATTTTACAAACCCCCTTTTTTTCTAAAAAAAGGCGCACAATAGAAGCGGTATACCATCTATTGAACGCCTTTGCTCAATTCATTTAATAAGTAAATTATATACCACCGTTTCTAACAAATCAATAGATTTTTTAAAAAAGTAAGTATTTTTGTGGTAAAAACTTTAATTTTTAAAGAAATTAATACCATATTCTTTAAAAATTAAAGCTTATATTTATTAAATTGATAAATATAAAAAATAACTTCTGCAGAAAATTATTTTATAACTTATAACAAAAAAACGAAATCAATCTGAATTATTAATTCTATGACTCCGTTGTCAAAGTATATATAAATTTGTAATACATATAGATATCCAACTTTAAGATTAAATTTATGTGGTAACTTAAGGTTTTAGTAACCTTGTAAATATGTCCATCTAATAAATCGAATTCTTAATTTGTTTATCTATATAATCCCTGATATTTAAAATATTTTGATATTAAATTATCAGTACCATAATGTTAACAATACTTAATTTACTTCTATGTTATTTTTATCTATTTATTCAACGTTGAATTTCAATGAAAAACAAGAAATAATCAAGTTTCACTTGGTATTTTTATTATACAAATCAATATTTACTCTGTCAAACGTTATTAATAATACTCGCTATTTTATCTACATAATAATGTGTATTACAATTAAATTTCTAAATTTTAGTCTTAACTGATAACTCAGCTCACTGGAACTTTAAATGTAAATTATCTATTGGAACATTCCACAAAAGTATACTACTCATTTCTGGTTGGAAAACACTTCATAGTCTAAGTATAGTTTATGATTGTGGTATCTATAATTAAATATGATAAATTTTTTTCATAGATTATATATATGCTTCAATTCACAGTTACGACTAAAATTATTGCAATACTTTTAGAATTATAATGAAGAATTATTTTTGTAGTATATATAATTTATTATATTAAATGAATTTTCTTCATTAATGATTTAAAGGCATTCTATGTGTTTTTACACAGATAAAGAAATAAATAACTTGATTTATGATTGCAAAACTCAGTACCTGCTATACCATAAATCTATTTTATATCCATTCCTTAATCTGCTTTGCAGTTTATTATATGTTCTTTTCTATAAATAATACTCAAATGATCAAGAGAAAATAATCATTTGGCATTATTAATAATTAACTTGAACATTTTTAGATAAATTGCTACAATCTTATATGTAAAAATACATATATATGGGGGCTATAATTATGAACACAATTGTAACAAAATTTGGTGGAAGTTCACTAGCAGATGCAACTCAATTTAAAAAAGTTAAAGAAATAATCTTTTCAAATCCAGAAAGAAGATATGTAGTGCCATCTGCACCTGGAAAGAGAAATTCTAAAGATTCAAAGATTACTGATTTATTATATCTTTGCCACGCCCACGTTTCTACTGGAATATCTTTTGATGATGTTTTTAATCATATAACAGATAGATATTGTAATATCGTTAAGGATTTAAATTTAGATTTTGATATTACAGAGCATTTAAACATCATAAAAAAAGATCTTGAAGAAGGGGCTTCAAGTGATTATGCCGCAAGTAGAGGTGAGTACTTAAACGGGTTAATACTTGCTAACTATCTTGGCTTTCAATTTGTTGATGCTAAAGACGTTATGATTTTTAATAATGATGGTTCTTTAGACTCTAAGGCAACAGATTCAGCTCTTCATTATAAATTATCTAAAATTTCTAAGGCTGTAATTCCTGGATTTTATGGAGCAGACAAAGATGGAAATATAATCACATTCTCAAGAGGTGGTTCTGACGTAACAGGAGCTTTAGTTGCTGCAAGCATCAATGCTGATCTTTATGAGAACTGGACAGATGTCTCAGGATTTTTAATGGCAGATCCTAGAATAATAAATAATCCAAAACCAATAAGCAAAATAACTTATTCAGAACTTAGAGAACTATCTTATATGGGTGCTTCTGTATTACATGAAGATGCAATATTCCCAGTAAGAGAAGTTGGAATTCCAATAAATATAAAAAATACAAACAAACCTCAAGACGAAGGTACTTTTATCGTAAAAGATACAGATGGTTCAATGAAACCAACAACTGTAACAGGTGTAGCTGGTAAAAAAGATTTCACAGTTATTTCAATATCTAAAGCTTCAATGAATTCAGAGCTTGGTTTCTGTAGAAAAATTTTATCAATACTTGAACAGCACAATATTTCATTTGAAAATATGCCTTCTGGAATAGATACAGTATGCTTTGTAATTCAAGACACTCAATTAAAGAATAAAAAGGATGTTGTTGTAGAAGAAATTAAAAGAGCATGCAACCCAGACACTATAGAAATCCATCCAAATTTAGCTATGATTGCTACTGTTGGACGTGGAATGGCTAAACAAAGAGGCACTGCTGCCAAGATATTTACAGCTCTTTCAAATGCTGAAGTCAACATTAGAATGATAGACCAAGGTTCTAGTGAGATGAACATATTAGTTGGTATAGAAAATGATGATTTTGAAAAAGGAATTGCTGCAATATATAACGCATTTAATTAGAAAATAGATATAACCGAAAGAAGGATACACTTTTGTTCCGGTTGCTAGAGAATATGACTTTGGATTTCTGACATTAGAAATTGTACCCATTCCTGCATGATCCTTAGTTCCTAAGGACAAGCAACAATGGAACAACTTCTAATGAAGAAACTCCTAAAGCCACATTCTCAATGCAACACTCCACAAAAGTATATCCTTCTTTCTGATGATGTATGATTTTAATATGTGATTATTAATTTATAACTGCATGCTCCCATTATTTAATGTGACAAGCAAGTAAATGTAACAACCTCTCATTAAGAACTTTCATCAGCACAATTTCAAGTGTCTGCTCCACAAAAATGTATGTGCTTTCTAGTATTCATATTTCTAACATATCTATAAAGATGGTAAAAAAATCTTTTCTCCTAAAGGTAGATCATTATTAGGCAAATTATTTATATATACCAGAAACTTCATTACAGATTCAACTGTATACTCAGGATAATATTTATTAGCTACTTTATACCATGTATCACCTGACACTACAGTATACATTGTTCCACTTCTAATCGCATTCTCTGGTATATTTACAATAGTTTGAGAATTCATATTGTTTACATCATCAATTTTATTTATTGATTTTATCATCTTAATTGTACTGTTTAGATTGCAAGTACTTTCATATTTTCTAGCGATATCAGTTAAAGTTTCTCCTTTTTTTAATTTATAACTAATGCATTGTAAGCTACTCAAATAATTAGATGTATCAATATCAGTTTTTCTAATTTCACTGTTAGCTTTTTGCTCCTTAACAACTTGCGTTTCACTTACTAACGTATTAGGTTCACTCTTATTAGAAGTTTCAGCTTTAGGAAATGACTTTAGTTCATTAGTGGTATTATCAGGTTTTATGGACATGTCAGTATTAATATTTTTGTTTTCATTTTCAGTTGATGAGGTTGTTGATTTCTCTATTTTATAAAATGTGGTAGGTAATAATAAAACTGTAAAAACACACAGCATTATTATTAAAGGAATTAACTTTCTAATCATTATATGATTACCTCCAGTAATTTTTTAGTATTCTTAGAAGTATTGTCATATAAGAATCGTTATATTCAGCTTTTGACTAAGTTATGTAACATAACATATTTCTATAATTACTTTATAACATAATTCAGCTATTTATAAATATCATACAGTCTAATCGATTTTAAGTTAAAAGCCTAATTAAAGAGTCTTTTCACTCCCTAATTAGGCCTTTTTTACACTGTTTGATTGGCTTTTTTCATCTTGCTTCTTAAGAATTCAACGATAACTGGTACAATAGAGATAAATATGATTGCTATAATTACAAATTCAAAATTCTTTTTAACTACTGGAATGTTTCCAAAGAAAAATCCTAGTGCTGATACTATTAATACCCATAGAATTCCGCCTATTGCATTAAATGAAATAAAGTGTCTATATTGCATCTTTCCTATTCCAGCTACGAATGGAGCTAGAGTACGTACTATTGGGATAAATCTTGCAAAGATTATTGTCTTCCCACCATGCTTTTCATAAAACTTATTAGTTTTATCTAGGTGTTCTTTCTTAATAAGTTTCCCACCAGCAATATTAATAAGTTTATCACCAAAAATTCTTCCTATTTCATAATTAACAGTATCTCCTAAGATTGCTGCAACCATTAAAAGTCCTAGTAATGCATATATATTAAGCATTCCCATAGCAGCAAAAGCAGCAGCAGCGAATATTAACGAATCTCCTGGCAAAAATGGAGTTACTACTAATCCTGTTTCCAAAAATATTATGAAAAATAGTAGTAAGTATGTTTCAAATCCATAATTGTTTATTATGAATCCTAGATATTTATCAAGATGTAGAAATATATCAATTAAATAAGTAACTGTATTCATATCTTTCCTCCCATATGTTTCGACATATTAATTAATTTATAACATATGGTTATTATACATTATTATTTAGTAAAGGGAAATTAAGATTTTATTAAAAATAAATTCTCAGATTCTCTTGAATAGCTAGAAAAACTTTTTAGAAGCAACTTTTGCCTTCCACTTGAAATTCCTAATATCATAAAGAAAAATGGACTTGTATAGTACATTGTATTACCAAACATTGATGAGGCTAAATAAGCGATTACTATACATAATATATAGATATCTAACCTCAAAAATTGTTTCCTTTTCTTTATAAAAAATATAAAATAAGTTGCTAGTGCTGCAATATATAAAATTGCAGCTGGAATACCTAGACTTGCAGCAAATTGAATAATTTCGTTATGTGCACGATCTGTATTAACATTAACTTTAGCATATTGATCCCCAAGATTGTCTGCTCCATAACCAAATAAAGGTCTTTCAGAAATGAATCTAACTCCATTTACCCAAAGAATCCATCTACCCGTTCCCGCTTTATCAGCATCTGGAGATTTCTCTGCTATTTTAAATATATCTCCGCCTAATGTCCAAAAATCTTTGTAAGTATGACTATTTGAAATGTTCATACCTAGCGTAATAGCTATAAAAACGCTTGCTACTATTACTACTCGCTTTAAAATTTTTCTGTCTAACAGAATTGAAAAAATAATACTAAAAATTAATCCTACTATAACAGCAATGTAAGGTCCGAAGGATCCATTCTTAATTAAAGCAGCTGTAATAACAGAAAATATTATGATTCTAAAAATCAACTTTTGAGTTGACTTTTTCTCTGTAATAAATAGCAAAGATGCACTCATTATAGACATACACAAATAATATGCATAATGATTAAACTGAGAAAAGATAGACGAATCAGAGGTTAATCCCAATGCATTATTTAACTCTTTAGAATCAACAAGGGTTAATAATGATAATACCACTGCACATAAAGTAAAGAATTCGAAAATAATCTTTATTAATCTTCTATTTCTTACTACATATCCACAACAAAAAATTCCGCAGTAAGTGAAATATGTAATGACACCTTCTTTTCTATATAGCGTACCATTAAGCGAGATATCAATATTATCTGAATTAAAACATGATATAACGCTCCAAATAATCATCATAAACAAAAATATATAAAATAGGTTGCTTTTAATATAGTTCTGTAAAGATACCTTCTCTACTTTTGCTTGTAAAATACTTTTTGAAAAAGTGATAACGCCCAGTATACAACCTAGAAATCCAATGGTTTGGAGTATTTCATACCAATATAGTTGTTTGAACATAAGTATATATGTTTTCTCTACATCATTTACAAAATTATTAGAAAGTATCACAATTAATGGTGATAATACCCATAAAATAAGTAACAAGAGAGCTAACCTTTCAATTAATTGTTCTGGGATATAATTGATAAGTTCACTAACCTTAGTCATTTGATGTATGTCTTTGTAAATATTCCTTATTTTTTTACGTATATTAATCGTTAATTCCAAATTCAAACCACCTTTCAACTATTTAGTAGACCATAAATACCATCTCAATATAAATTATATAAAATTAGGCGGAGCATTATCTCCGCCTAATTTTACTTTCCGAAAATACTATGTGCATCTAATATACTAAATTAAAATTTTGCTTACCCAAACCTAGTAATAAATAATTTTAACTAAAATAAATCTGGCAACCCTTTTATTGTTAAATTTAATGGTTTAGAATTACTTGTCCCCTCTATACTTGCTCCTATATTAATATTATTACCAGATTTCTTTTCTGGAGTAATTGTGTATATTATTATATATTTAGATCCACTTTCCATATTAAATCCTGTAGTATTACTTATCGTTCCACTATTATTAGTACTAATATCTAAATTTAATTGTTCTGGATGATTCATATCAATGCTACCATTTATAATTTTATATTTCTTGAATATTATTTGACTATCTGAAATATTAGTTTTATCTATATTCCAATCTATTACTAAATTTGATGATTTTACATCAACTATCATAGCTAGTTCTGTTGGAACTTTATCAATAACATTTAAATTACTTGAATCTATTGTATTATCGCTTCTATGATATATACCATGCTGAGATATAGCACTATTGCTATTAACAGTGAATTGGAAGTCAGGAAAATTACATTGCCTTTGTGCGCCTTGTTTTGTTGAATCTATAGAAATATCAGTATAAGTTAAAATCGAATTCTCCTTCAGTAAGTTAAATTCTCCTTGTATTGTAGGTCTAACCTTTATTGTCACGGTGACATTATCTGCCTTATAAGTTGACCCTTCTAGATTATAAACGATATTTTGCTTAAAATTTGGATCTATATTCGGAGTTATGACTCCACTTATCTCATTCGAGTTATTAACAATACTAGCATTATCTGACGATCCTACATAAGTTAATCCACTTGGTAATACCTGTTGGATTTTCAAATCACTTATTTTTAGTTGATTAGGTATAGAATCACCAGATTTATAATTTTTATATATATCCGTAATAGGTATCGCATTTGGTGATATTGTATAGTTAATTTCAACTATATCTCCTACTTGAGGATTATCATTAGTTAAACTTCTTGATAGCGTAAACCTCTCATTTCTTACAAATGGCCCATAAAAACCTGACTTTTGTATCTCTGTTATGTTATTATTAGCATCTCTTTTTCCAGCTCTATATGCTATATAATATTTT
The DNA here is from genome assembly GCF_036699995.1 of Clostridium beijerinckii. Classification (NCBI taxonomy): domain Bacteria; kingdom Bacillati; phylum Bacillota; class Clostridia; order Eubacteriales; family Clostridiaceae; genus Clostridium; species Clostridium beijerinckii. The sequence goes on from NZ_CP144906.1 coordinate 4,493,434, forward strand.
CCTATATCATCTGGAATCTTAATTCCCGCTCTTCCTGTAAATGTATTTGTAGCATATTCCCCTGGAGCTGTACTTTTTGATGGATAAAACCATGATGATGGTATTACTGATGAATCTTTATTTATTGTTATTGAATTATTAGTTGAAGCATATGAATATAATAATCTAAAATCTGCATTCCCCCCCCAATTGAAATATTCTATATAAATAGGATAATATTTATCTTTTTTTAAATTATACACGTTATTATCGCTACCAAATGTTGACCCTTGTAATTGAAACATATTGACAAAAGTATGAGTTGTTTTATCAATAGTTATATCTGCTTTACATCCGTCATCTGAAGAAGCACCAAATTTATAATATCCATCATTTTCAACCTTCAAATATCCCCAAAACTTCGCTGCTTCTTGATAATCATTACCTATCGTCATATCATTCTTCAAGAAAGCATTTTTTGTTACCCACCTTTTTGCATTTGTTCCATCTGCTTTTACATAATTCTCTAAAGCACCAAACGAATCCCTACTTGTTGCATATTGTGTTGATTTATATGTTGTAGCTTCAAATGGATACTTAAATACCAATTCTTTATTTGACCAGTATTTACTGTTAGCTTGTTCAACCGTAAGACCACTATTTACTGGTGGCAAATGACTAACATTGTAAGATCTCTGAGTCAAGTTACCACTTTTCTCTACATCTACATCTTCATTTATTTCTGTATTTGTGATGTCTATATCCTTCCAATTATTATTGGGAAGATCAGTTGGATTAGTATCTGATTTTACAAATTGATACTGCATAAAATTTATTTCATTGCCTTGAGCTAATATATTGACATAAGAATCTCCTAATAATTTGTATTGATTATTAACTTTATCATATCTATTACTTGGAGGATTTTGTGCTAATGTATCATATTTATCAATTACTCCAGTAGAATCAGATACCTCCATTGTAACTTGAGTTGGTATTGAATTATTTATAATCTTTTCTGGAAAATATTCTGTCTCAGTTTTTGATAAAACATCAATCTTAACAAATGAGGAGTTTCCTCCAGCCCCCAACTTACATATATTGCCATCTTTAACTTTATACGTCACAGTAAATTCTATAGGGTCAGAATAATAACTTCCATTATTCAACGTATAGTAATTATTAAAATCTATTGACAACTTATTATTATTGAAAGCATATTCTTGAGTTAAATTCTGATTTTTAACATTAACAACTTCCAAATTAGATGATATATTTTCTTCAAAATGTACCTTTCCACTAACATCAGTATCTATAATCTTTTGAATTCTATCATATATTTCAGTTATTGTGCTTTCATTTTGAGCTTGGAAGTAAGTTCCTTTAGCAGCATCTGCTATTTGTTTATTTTTATCTCCATTTGCTCCACTTCCAAAACCTATTACAAAAGTGTTAATATTAGAATTTGTTGCTATCTTTTCACTTGCTACTTTTTTAGCATATTTCATTGAATCTTCCCTACAATCTGGATTAGCATAGGTATGTGAATTATTCCAGCTAGTGTAATAATAATTATAATTTGTTCCATCACTCATATAATATCCAGAATTATTATAGCTATAAGCCTCTGCTTCCCCATCAGTCATTAACACTATATACTTGTCTTGTCCTTGAGCATTATCCGAAAGCATATAATAAGCTTTCCTTAATCCATCTCCAATATTAGTACTCCCATTAGCGTTTAATCTTTCAATATAACCGTTATTGCCTGTAAAATCATTAATATTATTTGACTTAATATTTGTAAAATTATTAGTAATATTAGTAGCATAATAATTATATTGCATTAAAGAAATTCTTGCCTTGTCATTATTATTAAATTTAGTAATAAAATTTTCAGCTACATTTTTCATTATACGCAACCTTGATTTTTCCCCATAATAATATGGCTTTCTATCTGCCCCTACGATCCAATCCATGCTCCCAGATGTATCCATAACGAATACTATCTCTTTTTGTTTATTATTATCCTGTGAGCTTGCAGCAATTGGCTTAGGGGTTATAGTGTACTTAACATCAAAAGTATCTCCAGCTTTTACATTTGAAACTGACACTGTTCTATTTATATTGACTAAATCATCTACTGCATTTACATAGCTTCCTACACCAATAATTGATATCATAAAAGTAATTAATATAGTTAATGAAACCATCCTTTTATTCGCTATTTTAAATTTCAATCTTCTCCCCCCTAAAACGTTAAATTCACCTTATTTATATCTAAAAATACTGTAAGTTCTACGTACCCAAAGTATTCTTATTCCTAAATACTGTTCTTACTTTTATTGGATATAGTATTGGTTTATTATCATAATTCCTATTTCTACTTAATGTAATAGAAAAGTCAATATAAGTATTATTAATGAGCTCAGCTTTCTCTTTATGAATGATTTCCTTATTTATTGTTATATTTCCTAAATAACTTGATACTTCTTTCCCATCTATTAACATTCTTCCAGATGCATTCTCAATTTCAAATTGTTTCCTATTCCCATATTTATCATAAGAATTAATTGTTATTTTTTTCACTTCACCTGTAACTTCATTACCATCATCACCCATAATAGGTTCAATTCCAGTCGCCTGCATTCCAATATTGCTTAACTGCTCTTGAATTGCTTGTCCTTCTCTTTGTAAGTCAGATTTAATAGTTACATTCGAAATTATTTTATTACTTACGCTAAACATTGTCCATATTATTCCCAATACAACAACTGTCAACGTCATAACAATTACAAGCTCTGTTACCGTAAAACCACTTTTCTTCCTATAACTTATCAAATCTGCCTCACATCCTTGCTTAAAATTCTATTTAACAATCTTCCATAATCTGTTTTTTATAAATTTATTAATATCGTATTGAACATTTATATTAGCCTTACTACTTGATGCGCCATCACTATCTTCTCTAATGTGCCCAAATACAGAATTAAAAAGTTCCACATTTGAAGCTTGTATTCTTTTTGACAAATCCGGATTATATGTTATGGTTTTTCCTTCAACTCCGCTTACATTAAGGTCTCCCTCTGCAATAATATTCCCTTGAATATTAACATTACCTTCAATAGTAATATTTTGGGATGTAGCAATAAAAGCATTTAAAGTTTTGCCAGCTGAAACCTTTATGATTATACCATTATCACCGTCTCTAACTATTTCATCCTTATCTCCTTCAATAATCTTTATATTCTTATCGCTAAATATAGTCTTCTCGTTATTATTTTGCTCATCAGGCACATCTGTTACATTTCCGTATTTTTCAAAAAACATCTGATTTATTTTTGTATAACCCTCATCTGCACCATCCATATACATTATATCACTCACTTCATCCTTGCCATCTCCTAGTGAGTCATATAACTCTTGTTTTTGAGCATCCGTTAGCATTGCACCTCTAACATTATATACCTTTGAAGCAAATTCTTTCTTCTTGTTATTTACAACTGTACTATCAGGTGGCTTTCCATTATCTGCTTTAGATTTACCACCTTCATCTACAATTATTGCTCCATAAGAATATGTGTTACTTGGCAAATGGATGCCTCCAGAATCTATATTTTTACCTTTCCAATAGTTTATGAAATATTTGCTTTTATCAATAATATTAAACAATTCCAATGGTTCATCATATATAGGTTCTTCACTCGGACTCGAAGGATCTGGAACTGCATATGCTATATAATTTCCTCTAACCCCTGTAGATTCACCTGTACTATACCCATTTGCCGTATTTATATGAGCTACTCCCATAATATACGCTTCCGTATTAATTGTAATACTAGAACCTGTGTGTTCATTAACTATAATACTACTGGATATTCTTCCTAGAGGCTTAGCACTCGTTCCTACACTTCCACTCGTATCACTCTTTGTATCATTAACTCCATAAAACTTATCCATTGTGATACTTGTAGCATCTGCATTCAAAGTAATGTCATTATCTACAGTTACATTTCCTCCAGTGTTATTATTTATTTTAACTTGTAATGATGAGTTCTTTGATGGAGTATCAGTTGCTCTTTCACTTCCTGCATAAACATTCATTGCATATAAATTGCCATTAATGATTGTATTTACATTATTCCTGACATTAAAAGTTTTTCCCGTAATAACATCCCCAGTAAATGTAACATTTTTACTAGAACCAGCATCTAAAACTATTCCACCATTGTATTTATCATATGCTCTTGTCTGCACACCTGCATCTATATCGTTATATCCATTTCCCTCAACAAATATATTTCCATTAACAACAAAGTTAGCATCAGTAATCTTCATATTTCCACCAATAAGAAGTGCCTTATCATTCAAAAATGTGTACTTAGGTAATTCCACATTACTCTCACCAAACGCAACATCTTTGTAATCTGGAACTGTCATTTCATATATTGATTGAAGCTTTCTTTCAGTAGTTCCATTAGTATCTCTAGTGCTAAATTTAGAAGTTATTTTTATCGTATAATTTCTAGTTGGATACACTCTTCCATTTTGTGAATCTGCATCTATGTTCTCGTATGTAATTCCACTTTTATCTCCTTCATTTTCACCATCAACAATAAGAACTATAGTATTACTATTATCTGTATTAAATATCACGTTTGAATATCTTTCATTATTGGAAGTTTTGTTAACGTCTTTAATATATTTTTCATCTATAATACATTTTCTTAGTTCATCTTTATTTGCCAAGGTATTTATTTTACTTATATCTTCTTGCGGTTCATTCATATATACAAAATCATTAAAATTTGTTTTAAAACAAGCATCAATTGCTGCATCTTCTTCTATTTTAATTTGTTTATTTAACGAATCTATTTGTTTATTTTTTTCTTTTATTTGCTCTTCTTTACTACCCGAATTACCGTTTCTTATATCTTTTATATCATTCTTTAAGCTGGCTACTTGATCTTTTAAATCTTTTGCAACATTTATAATAAAATCATCACTTAACTTAAAAATTTCTACTTTGTTAACTCCATAAGTGGCTGCTGCGTCAAAAGTTTTTACAAGTATATCATAAGCTACATCCAAACCTGATTCTGATGAATATAAATTTTTTATTCTGGTACTCTCTGTCATCCTCATTTTATAATCACCAACAGTCATAGATACCATGGCTGTTCCTACTGTAATTAAAAGAAATGATAGAATTGCTACAGAAACTAAACTTGATCCTCTTTTTTTTCTCATCATATTTTATCACCTCCTAATTAATATTTATATTCTGACTAGTCTTACCAGTAAAAATAACCTTGGTTTCACCATTTGTTGTTTGAGTTATTACAACATCTATATCATACAATTCTCCTAGTCTATTAGAACTACTTGTACGATTATCAAATGTTCTAACATTCCCCATTTTAGTATCTACACTTACATCTAAGTCCATTGATTTTTGCAAACATATATTTAACGGAACGTCGTCTTGATTATATACACTTACTCTAACACTTCTTAACTTTGCCGGGTCTGTCTCTCTTGAAACTTTGTAATTATCAAAATTTAAAGTTAACTTTATTTGATTATCTTTCTCCTCATCACTTACTTCTAATTCGCTAGAAAGTTCATTACCATCTTTATCTTTAATTACATTATTATCCTTATCTTTAATTACTATTAACTTTTTATTTCCTTCAGTCTTAGTATTTACTACTAAATTTAAAACATCTTCTGAATCAGTATAATGTAATATTCCTTCTTTTCCACTATTTAATCCAACTGTTAAAGTTCCAAGTGTAGTAGGGCCACTTAAATTAACACTAAAATTACTTGTTGCAATTGACGTTACTGTTTTATCAAGATTTATTGAATTATTCTTTGTTATTGTAACTTTAGCCTTATAGCCATTTCCAATATCTTTTACTGCTTCACGTTTACCGCTTTCAGGGTTTATTGAAGTTGGAATTACTGTACCGCCAATCTTGATTCCTGTAGTGTTCCCGCTACCATCCATAACTGGAGATATAGATTGACTTTTAATTTCTTCAAATATCTCTTGCCCTTGAAGCGAAGCAGTTTGTTTTATTTCTCCACTTTTATTATGATTCATCGTTGATATTATCATCGAATAAATTGGAGTCATTAATATTGCAAGTAATGCAAAACTTATTATCATTTCTACTAGGGTAAATCCGCCATGTTTTTTAGGTTTCTCTCTCATAAATTTCACCTACTTTTGATTGACACTTATATTTTTACCATCTCCATCAATCGAAACTCTTGGATCACTTATATCATCTCCGCTTATATCTACTTGTACAAGTTTATCTGTATTATTAATTATCTTTAATTTTAGTCCAGATTTATCATTTGATGTGACTCTACTTTCACTTGATATACCTAAAACTATATTTTCGCTATTTGGTACAAATTCATTACCTAAGTCATTATAATTTACAGGGATTTTATCAATGTTTGTTTTATATTTATAATAATATTTATCATCTTTTTGGGTCAGTACCATTTCCGCACTTAATTCACTATTATCATCACCATAAGCATACGTAGTTCTCAATTCATCATTAGCCTTGCCTATCATAACTGTTGGTAATTCTGAAGTAGATGACCTTACTCCAACCATAAAATCACTACTATCAGTATTTGATTTTATTCCGGTTCCAGCGGCACTTCCTATATTAAAAGGTTGTGACTTTCCATAGGTATTATTTAAATTCCACTTTAAATAGCTCTCTATATCTTCATCTATCTTAGGAATAGAGTATATAGTCATACTTAATGACCCTGTTACTTCTTCTAAACTTTTTTCATTTATGCTAATATTACTAACAGGTATTTTTCTATTATATTCCCCAAGAGAATTCAAAAATTTGATTACCGCATCATAACTGCCATTAAAACTCAAATTAATTTTGAGTTGAGCTACGGTATTTGAATCGATTTGTTTTTTATCTTTTGTAGAATTTGAGTTACTATTATTATTTATATTCGAAACATTATTATCAGAATTTGTTAAAGTTCCATTATTTGAATCAGAATCTTTATTATTATCTTCTTTGTTTACATTATTCTTTTCGTCTTTTTCTTCCCCATATTTATGGTTATATTCATCTGCATCTTTTTGCAAAGAGCTTTCTGGTAATTCTTTATCTTTTTGTGATCCTTTTATTGATTCTACTTCTTTAACTTCTACTGTTTCAAATGTCATTCCACCTTCTAATCCGCTATCTTTTAGCAACTTGTCTAGTTCTAATATTATATGCTCTTGACTTATTGTAGGATACAATGGATTAGCTTCACTTGTTATCTTAGCATTTAATACTTTTACCTTACTTTTTTGGAGTTCTATAGAATTTATAGTTTGCATAGCCTTATTATACTTTTCTTCAACTTGATTTTTAGCCTTAGTTTTTTCTTCTACCGCCTTACTAAGTGCTGTATAACCAAATTGGTAATATAAAATTCCTATTGCGAAAAAACCTAAGATAAGTAGCATTAGCTTCTCTCTTTTACTTATTTTCATATTATTTAACCTCCTTTAACACACAAGTAATATCAAAGGAATAATCTTCACCTACTGCACTTCCATAATTTATGTTTATTATATGAACACTTTTTATTTTAGATACATCTTTTAAATTATGCTCAAATTCACTAATAGCTTCCCTAGTATGTGAAACTCCACTTATTGTTAAATCATAGCCTTCTATTTTAAAACTCTTAAATGAAACATCACTTGGAATAGTACTAGATATATCATTTAATAAATCATCTGTTACAATATCATTCTTCACAATGGAATTAGAAACATCCGACACTCTACTTTCATATTTACTCAAAACCTCTATTTTACCGTTTACTTCATCAGCTTCTTTTAGTTGTGCTTGTATGTCTGTATTATTTAATTTTTCAGTATAACTTTTTATTTGACTATTTAGAGTAAAAATTTTAACTGAATTTATGATAACTGTTACTAAAATTACTAAAGTTAATATTCCGTAAGCTATATAAAAGTATATTTTTTCATCCTTTTTTTCTTGATTTTTTCCCTGATAATAACTAAAAAAGTTTATATCTCTCACTTCTTAATCTCTCCTCTACAATCTTATTATTGAACCTATTGCATTAATAAAATTGTCGATAGATTCATATGCCACATTAGTAGTATTAAAGTTTATTTTAGGTATGCTCTTAATCCTTACTACCTTTATTGATAGCTTCGAAGTCATATATTTGCACAATCCTTTAATCTTAGATGTACCTCCATAAATAAATACCTTATCTACACCAATTCCCATATTTTTATTTTTATAAAATTGTATTACTTTTTCTATTTTATCAATCCAGTCATCAATTTCGTTTACTATGACTTTATTTTGGGTATCAAGCCTATCTTCTTTTAGATTTATATTTCTCTCTTTGTATTGTTCAATCTCATCTTCTGAAAGATTCAGCACTTCAACTAATATTTCGTTAAGATCAGTCCCACCTGTCTTTATTATTCTTGTAAATTGCAAGATTCCTTCATTATATATGTTAACATCAAGACTCGTTGCTCCCATATCTATAAAAACAACTGATTCTTTAGAATTATATTCATATTCATTAATAGCATCTATATAATTAATTAACTTGTTTAATGCATTATAATTAACATCTAATGCATATGGCTTTAAATTTAACGCTTCTAAAAGCTCATAATATCCCCTAGCCATTTTTTCAGGATATGCTATAGCACGAACACTTAGCTTTTTATTGTCTTGAAATTCTTCTTCACCTAAAATATTAATTTGAAGAACATAGTCGTCTAAATTTATAGGTAAGTATTGTTGAATCTCATACCTAACTACAGTTTCAATTTCATCATTCTCTACCTGTGGTATTGTAAGTTCTCTATTTATAATTGAAGTAGAATTATTGGTACATATTCCTTCTTTAGCAGTTATGGAATTTTCCGATAAAACTTGCTTCAACTTAGAAATAAGGGCGTCTTGATTAACTATTGCTCCATCCAAAATTACTCCCTTAGGTGTAGCAATCTCTATAAATTTATTAATAGTTAAATTCTCCTTATAATAAATTCCTTCAACTATCTTAGTAGTTTTATTCCCAATATCAAAAGCCACCACTTTTCTCTTTTTTTCTGATTTCTTAAAATATTTCTTTTTATTACTTCTACTATTTTTTGATAGTTTAGTTTTAATATCTTTAATATCAACACTCATTAATTCTTTAATCGTACTTAAATCCATTTTCCCCCACCCATTTCCCTCATATATTTAAGTGTATAGAGTAAAGTGTAAAGCTTATTTTAGCTTTACACTTTTTTAATAAGCTCATATAGTTTTATTCTTATTAAGATGCATAATCACCAGATGGAGTTGGATATATTTCATCTCCACCTCCTGCAGTTACCACTATATCACCAGTTCCTGGAGTATATCTAACTTGAAAAGCTACACTATTATCTAACTTAGTGTTAGGCAATGCTGCAGGCGAACCATCAAGTTTAGCAGCAATACTAGAATCAATATTAGCATCAGTTACATCTCCACCTTCTGCAATCAATTGTGCTGCTATACCATGAAGATTTTTAGCTGTAGCTATATCCGCCTTCATATTTGCATTTCTAGTAATTTGTCCAAACTTAGGGATAGCAATTGCTGCTAATATTGCAATAATGGCAATAACGATAATTAATTCTACTAATGTAAATCCTTTCTTCTTTTTCTTTGATAGTTCATTCATTTTTCTGATTGATAAACTAGTCATATTAATTCCTCCTAATTTTTATATAATTTATATTTTATAATGCACTGTGTTTTTCACGTGCATCATTTTAACTTTTTAAATTTTAGTATAACTATCATACATTGGAAGCATTACTGACATTATAATAAATCCAATGACAAGTCCCATTACTACTATTAATATTGGTTCCATTAAAGCAACTGTTGCCTGTATTGTAGTTTCCAATTCCTCATCATAAAAATCTGCTGTTTTATTTAAAATTTCATCAATAGATCCTGTTTCTTCTCCAATTTTTATCATTGAATAAAGCATTTCTGGAAATATACCCGACTCCCTCATTGAAGTATTTAATTCCTCACCTTTAACTACTCTTTCTTTAACCTTTTTCAACGCCTTTTCTGCTATTCTATTTTCCACAACCTGCGATACAATATCTATTGCGTTTATTAGAGATAATCCGCTAGCTAATAGTGTAGATAAAGTTCTTGTAAACCTAGATACTATAACCATCTCAGTAAACTTTTTTATTATTGGAAGTTTAAGTTTTATTCTACTTAAAGTAATTGAACCATTTTCTGTATTAAAATAATATTTTATACCAACAAAACTTAATATTATAAAAACTATAATCCATATAAAATTTTCTTTCAGGAAATCTCCGCTGCCAAGTATAAGCCTTGTCGACCATGGCAATACTGTTCCCGTTTGTTCAAATATACCTTTAAATGTTGGCATAACATAAGTTAGTATAAACACAACTGCCACTACTGCTACTAAGCTCAATATAATTGGATAAATCATAGCATTCTTAACTTTATTATTTATTTTATTTTCCTTCTCGTAATGCGTCGCCATTCTTTGCATTATACTAGTTAGTGTACCACTAGCTTCACCAGCTTCAACCAAACCAACTAAAAGTTCTGGAAATATCTTTTTTTGCTTCTTCATTGCTTCAGACAAAACTCCACCTTTTTGAACTTCTTGTTCAATTTCTACAATTGCTTCCTTTAATTTTTTCTTCTGGGTTTGTTTAGATAATATATTTAAACAAGTTAATATAGGTACTCCAGCATCTAGCATAGTATAAAATTGCCTACAAAAAATTGAGATGTCTTTAATCTTAACTTTATCATTGAAGTTCAGCTCTATTTTACTGCTTTCGATTACTTCTTCTACCATTAAAGGATAATATCCATTTGAGGATATAAAATCTATTACTTCTCCCTTAGAATCTGCTTCACGCATACCTTCAATTTTTTCTCCATCTGCATTCATTGCTCTGTATTTAAAATTGGCCACTTCTATCCCCCCCAAAAAATTAGTATGAATAAATATCTGTCTATTCCTTAGTCATCGTTATTGTTGCAAGCTCATCCATTGTCGTTATACCGTCTATTACTAACTTCCTGCATTCAGCAACTAATGTATTCATTCCATTTTTTATTGATATATCCCTAAGTATATCTGAATCTTTTCCTAGATTAATAGCTTCTCTATGTTCTCTTGTAATTTCCATCACCTCATACACACCAGTTCTTCCAACATACCCTGTGTTATTGCAATATCCGCATCCTCTACCTTTATTTAAAATTATTTGCTTGTCCTTATCAATTCCAAGGATTTCTTTTTCATATTCCGTAGCTTCATATGGAGCATTACAATTCATACATACTTTTCTAACTAATCTCTGAGCTACTATTCCAACTACTGACGTAGCAACTAAATATGGTTTTATTCCCATATCAACAAGCCTTATTATAGATGACGGAGCATCGTTTGTATGAAGTGTGCTTAAAACTAAGTGACCTGTTATAGCCGCTTTAGTAGCAATCTCTGCTGTTTCGTTATCTCTAATTTCACCAATCATAATTATGTCTGGATCTTGCCTTAATATACTTCTAAGTCCACTTGCAAAAGTTAATCCGGCTTTATTATTTACACTCACTTGATTTACTCCATTTAGCGTATATTCAACTGGATCTTCTACAGTAATTATATTTATTTGATCATTGTTTAATTCACTTAAAATTGTATACAAGGTTGTAGATTTACCACTTCCTGTAGGTCCTGTAACTAATACTATTCCATGTGGATTTGAAATAATTCTATCCATCTTCTCTAGATTTTCATTACTCATTCCTAGTTTATCTCTGCCTATATTCCCCATAGATTTGTTAAGGATTCTTATAACTATTTTTTCCCCATTAACTACTGGAAGTATTGAAACTCTAAGATCTACTTCTTTTCCTCCTACACTCGTCATTATTCTTCCATCTTGTGGTATTCTTTTTTCTGCTATATTTAATCCTGCAAGTATTTTTATTCTTGTTACTAGCGGACCTAAGCTTTCTATGTTAATAACATTTACAGTCTGTAATTTGCCATCTATTCTATATCGTATTCTCACTTCATTTTCAAATGGTTCTATATGGATATCTGATGTATTTAGTTCTATTGAATTCTTAAATAAGTACTCTACCATTTTTACAACCGGAGCATTCTTAACAGTATCCATTTCATCTATATTAACTTTTAAATTCTTTGCTTCAGAACTTTCTTTTGAAAGTTGTTGAGCTGCCAAGCTAACCTGCTGACTGCTATAATATATTTCTATAAACTTTTTTATGTCATCCTTTTTAGATATGTATGATTCTATTTCGAACCCAGTAGATATTGCAACGTCATCTATTGCATATATATTTAATGGATCAGATAAAGTAACCTTAATTTTATTATTTTCAAATCCGAATGGTATCAGATTATATTTATCACATAAATTTTTAGGAATTATACTTATAGCTTTTTTATCAAAATTTATTGTATTTAAATCTACTTTTTTAATTCCTGTCTGCTGTTCTATTGCTTCTATTATATCTTCTTCAGTTATAATCTTACTATCAAGTAGTATTTCCCCTAGCTTCTTCCCTAGTGTCCTTTGAGACTTTAATGCTTCTTGCAATTGATATCCTGTAATTTTTCCCGCATTTACAAGAATGTTACCTAGTCTTCTTTTTTCAGTTGCCATTCTGAGTCTCACCTTTCCTATGAATTATGTATAAAATGCGGCATAGCACCTTATAATTAGTATAAGTTTGCTATATGATTTTCACAAGTAAAGTTATTGTAAAAAAGTATATCTTTACAACAACAAATTCCAATAAACTTTTAATATTTCTGCTCCGTAGAGCATTGAAATCAAACTTCCTATTGCTATAAAAGGACCAAACGCTATCTTTTCTTTTGCTTTCTTTAATTTTAATATTAAAACAATTATTCCTATTATTCCACCTAATACAATTGCTAGAAATAAGCCTAATAAAATTCCTTTAACTCCCAGGAATAATCCACACACAGTCGCAATTTCAATATCACCTTCACCCATTCCCCTTGTTAAAAACACTATTAATCCTATTATTATTGCTCCTAGTATTCCTCCTAGAATTAAATCTAGAACATTATTCTTATATAAAGCATATTGTAATAATATAAATAAAATGCCAACTATTCCTCCAAAAATCGTAGTACTTGTAAATACAAACTGCGTGTCAAAATCTATAGCGCTAATTACGATTAAAAGAGATACCAAAATACAATATTTTATGGTAATCAGATCTAATCCAAACTTTGCGTATACAATTAAATACAGCAATCCATTTAAGATTTCTATAAGAGGATATCTTATAGATATTTTTTCACCACAATACCTACATTTTCCTCTAAGAAATATATAGCTAAATACAGGTACTAGATCTAGTGGATTTAAGTTATGTTTACAGGTTGTACAATGAGACGGCGGAAAAGCAATTGATTTTTCTATAGGAATTCTATAAATACAAACATTTAAAAAACTACCTATAACTAGTCCTAAAATACATATTAATGTATAATCCAAAAAATCACCTCTCATTGTATATTTTAATATTATTTAACTTTTTTGTAAACGTTGTTGTGTATAAATTTGTATCTTATTCTTATTTTTTCAAAAATATTTAATAAAAATTATATTAAAATAATAAAATTTTCTTTCTTTAAATTTTAATCATAATTAACCAAAGTCTCTCTTTAATATATTATCTCCTTATTTGTAAATGTATTACAAATAATCTTAAAAAATATAAAAACCGGCCTTTATAAATATAAAGGTCGGTTGCACTACTAACTCACCATATATAAAGTGCCCAGTTAAAATATATGGTTCAAAGTTTCCTTATAACAAAATATACTTGCTTTTTCTTTTATTTCTTACATAACATATTAAATACAGCTAATATATGCCGTAGTAATTATACCATAATGATCATTATTTGGTCTATCTTGTTTAAAACTTTTCTTCTAAAAATAGTAATAATTATTTACTGGATAGTTCTAGATTTTTTATCACTCTTCATATAAGGATTTAAGCTAATTGCCCTCTATATTTCCATTCCATAATACCATGTTTACAAAAAATTTACAACTATTGAATAATATTGTTAATCATGTTTTATATATCTACACCAGAAGATCTTAGTTTGCAATCAAAAAAGAATTAGGCAATTGAATTTACAACATAATTTCTTATTAATTATTTATCATTTTATTTTAAAAAATATAATAACCAACTAGTGATAGCTTGGCTGGTACAATAAGCTATCCTTTCCTTTTACAATTAATAAATCTACAAGTAACAAAAAAAACACCTCCAATATCAATTAACTATGTATATCAATATTGAAAGTGTTATTATTTAATAAGTATATCATCCAGAGCTTTTTATAATTTAAAAGCGCCTAAAACAGCTTATTCATCCCATCCCTCAGGGAATTCAGCGTTGTGGTACACCTCTTGAACGTCGTCATCGTCATCAAGTAAGTCTAACATCTTTTGGAATTTCTTAGCATCAGCTTCATCTATTGCTGTGTATGTATCTGGAATCATCTTAACTGAAGCTTCTAAGAATTCAATACCTTGTGCTTCTAATGCTTCTCTAACTGTTCCGAACTCTTCAGGTGCAGTTGTTACTACAAATACTTCTTCTTCTGATGCGAAATCTTCTGCACCAGCATCTAAGGCAATCATCATTAATTCATCTTCATCTTTATCTTCTTTTTCAATGACAATTTCACCTTTTTCTTGGAACATAAATGATACACAACCTGATGTACCCATGTTTCCGCCGCCTTTTGTAAATGCACTTCTTACATTTCCAGCAGATCTATTTTTATTATCAGTAAGAGTTTCAACTATTACAGCTACTCCACTAGGTCCATAACCTTCATAAACTATATTTTCATAATTAACTGCTGATAATTCACCAGATGCCTTTTTAATTGCTTTTGAAATAGTATCATTAGGCATGTTTGCTGCCTTGGCTTTTGCAACTACATCTCTTAATTTTGCATTTGTATCTTGATTAGCTCCACCATTTTTAACAGCCATCACAATTTCTTTACCTATCTTAGTAAAAATCTTACCTCTTTTTGCATCTGTCTTGCCCTTTTTTGCTTGAATGTTATGCCACTTTGAGTGTCCTGACATATGTTTTCCTCCTTACTTTATTCGTAATAATTATCTATGTTTTTATAAATATATATTGCAATTAAGTCCCTATACCTTGATCTTATTTTAACACTTGATTTACTAAGTTTTGAATATAGCTTCATGTTAACAATATATATAATATCTATTTGTAACGATTCTTATTACAAGTTATTCATTTAATTAATGATTTTTTCTTTAAAATACAAAATCCAACAGCTATTATACCACATTTTACATAAGTTCACAATTATCCTATTACCAAATAATTCTCTATAATATTTATTAAAATATAAAATTTACATTGCAATTGAATCTCCATCCTTTTACTCTATCTGATTAATGACTTAGTTCATTGTAATATGCCTAAATCTAAGTTTCATGTTATAAAAAATTTATTGTTAGAACTAAATTTTTACTTTGAAATAAAAATCTCCAGAAGTAGTTAATTATGAATAATAAATTTTATAATCAGCTTGTATTCTCATTCTTTTACGAAGTGTTTCGCTGAGCTTTAAATACGTAACTATAGACATTCCAATTATTAATTAGACTTATTCTGTGAACATATTTCCATATTTACTGTATATAAATGATTATCTTTAGCTAGAAATCATAAATATATTTGTGGAGAAAACATTTGAAAATGAGCTGTTAAAGGTTCTTAGCTGTAGGTTGTTCCATTTTAGCTTGTCAAACTGAAAGTTGGAACATGCTAAAGTGGATACAACCTGCCGCTTAGAACCTTCAGCGATATTTTCATAGCTTTTCGGAATCAAAATATTTATGATTTCGGCAAGTTACCACATAAGTCTAGTTTTAAAGTTGGATATCTATAAGCAACGAACCATAATCCTAGAGTACTCTAATTATATTTTCAAGTATAATCTATTTCCTTCTTTAAAATATATGTCCTCTTCACTTTTTCTAACTATTACTTTTCCGTTAGTAACTTCTACAATCTCGTTTTCTATATCTTCAGCCATTAACTTTTCAGCTAATATATTAACAATCACTTTATCGCTGTATTCAGTATCTTCTATATGCCAAGAATTTTGACCGCATGTATATTGAACTTTTCCAAAAAGATCATATTCCATTTCAAAACTTAGTTTCAGTCCTTCAACCTTTTCCACTACACCAGCTGATTTTATTGCGATGCTGGCACCTTTTGTATAAGCTCTAGTTAAACCACCTGCCCCTAAAAGTATTCCCCCAAAATATCTCGTAACAACTACTGCACAATCTGTCACTCTACTTTTTTTCATCACTTCAAGAATTGGTATTCCTGCTGTTCCCTGTGGTTCGCCATCATCTGAGTACCTTTGAATATTCATGTCTTTTCCGATTATATATGCTGAGCAATTATGCCTTGCTTGCTTGTGCATATTCTTTATCTCATTTATAAAAGCTTTAGCTTCCTCTTCATTTTCCACCCTTTTTGCATAACCAATAAACTCTGACTTCTTTTCTTCAAATCTATCTTCACCAAAGTCTTTTACTGTAATGTACGACATATCAATCTAGCTCCTTTTCAATCTCAAATCAGAATATATAGTACGCATATTGATTTAAAACAATTTTATACATACTTAAATAATTAGAATATTATAATACCTTCCTATGCTGCATTTTTACTGCATATTCTTAAGAATATATATTGTACAGAATATATATTCTAATATTGTTTAAAATATATATTCTAAAATTCTTAAGAATATTAGCATAAAGTGAAACCTAGCTTCAGAGAGAGTTTTTTATGTGCACCTTGATGGTAAATCTGCCATTAAAGGTTAGTTAAACTTATCTCGGATTGTGCCACTTTTATCTACCACTTTAATAGAAGATTGGAGTGTTACAGTGGTTAAACATCAGATAAAATTATTAGTAAAAATATCTCCCTAAGTAATTTCACTTCTCAACTCTAAGTTCCTTAGCCAAAATTAATTCTTCCTTAAGTATTTTCATACCTTTCTCAATCTTTTCCTTATCGGTTTGATAAAAGGCTATCCTAAAAGAATCTTGTCCATCATTTTGTGATGTAAAGAACATAGCCCCTGGAGTAATATATATATTTTTCTTTTTAAGTTTTATAAAAAGTTCTTTAGTATTAATCTTAAATTCATCTTTTAAAGTTATATAAAAATTTAATCCACCTTTTGGATCATTGTAGGTTAACATATCTTTAAATTCACTATCTAGAATTGTTTTTAAATGCGTATACCTTTTTATATATTCATCATTTAGATTTTTAATATTCTTTTTCCACTTATTACTCGAAATATATAATTCCAGAGCCCTCTGCATTAAACTTGAAGTAGTTATATCTGTATTGTGCTTTGAATTTTGAAGAGTTTCACTGAATACTTCTGGTGCAACTAAGTATCCTAATCTTATTCCTGGAAGAAATATTTTCGAAAAACTTTTTATATAAATTACCCTATCATTTTTATCAAGCCATTTAAACGGCACATATTCTAATGAATTTTCATATATAAGTTCCGATAGATAATCATCTTCAATTATGTAAAAATCATAAATTTCTGCAAGATCTAAAATTCTCTTCTTCTTTTCTATACTATAACTTACTCCTGTTGGATTTTGAAAATAACTCATTGTATAAAAACACTTTATTTCGTTTTTCTGTAATATCTTTTCAAATTTATTTAAGTTTATTCCATCTTCATCAATTGGCACTTCAAACAAATTAACTTTTCTCCATTTAAATACTGATAATGCTCCTACATATGTTGGCTTTTCAACTATTATATTATCATTTATATTTAATATTCCTTTAGATGCTATATCAATTCCTTGTTGAGCACCTGATATAATTATTATGTCTTCATCGTTTAATTTATTATTCCAAAATACTTTATTTATAGTATAAATAAGATTAGTATATCCATTTCTGTTGTCTGAAAGTAATGCATTTGCTCCATCTCTTTCTAAAACTTCATTTATAATTCCTTTTAAATCATCAATAGGGAATAGCACTTCCCCTGTAGTCTCCCCAGTAAAATCTATTACATCAGTTAAATCTCCCATGGATATCTTTTTTAATGCATTTGAATATTCTTTTCTAAAATTTGAAGCAACTTCTTTTCTTTTTGCATAACTACCGCTTCCTACCTTTTGATAGGCATAACCTTCTGATTTAAGCTTATTGTATGCACTAACTATAGTGACATTGTTTACGCCTAATTTTTTTGACAGCTCTCTTATTGTTGGAAGTTTGTCTCCTTCTTTTATCTTTCTTTTATCAATTAAACTTTTTATATAATTAGCTACTTGAATATACTTAGGGATATCATCATCTTTAAACGCAAAATCTTTATAAATATCCATAAAACTCTCCTTTAATTGATTGTAAGACTATTTTTTTGATTGTGCCTCATAACTCTTGTATGAATACACATTCTCTCTGACTAACTTTTCATTAGAAGGCAAATCCAAATTTTTAGTATCTTTCATTATTAATTTTCTCTTGTATAATTCCTTTAGTATATCTTCTATTTTTATATTAAATTCCTTGAACTCATCACTGTTTTTTATTTCAAAGGAGCTTAAAAATGCATTTTTTTCATATAAATAATCCAGTAAAGACTTAGCGGCCTCATTTATATTTTCATCTAGAAAATTCTCGATATAATCTACAGCGTTTTGTATATTTTCCTTTGCGCATTTATCATTAAACAAATTATCAACTATAACATTAAATTTATTATTTAAGTTTATAGCCATTTTTACTGCGTCTTTACTTACAGTGTATCCATTTAAATTTAAATATAACTTAGCAAAACTATCTAGAGCTCTTATTAAAACTTCATAAGATGTAAAAACACTATTGTTTTGCAAATACTTTTTAGTTACTCTAATATCTTTTATAACATTACCTAAATACACCAAGTTCCAAGTTTCTCTGTATTTATCTAAACTATATTTGGCTTTATTAAAAATGCTCTCAATTTCATCATCTCTTGAAAATATTATTTTAGAAGATATTAGTAAGTTCCTTATAACTCCCTTATTCCCATTACTTTCGTATAGTTCCAAAAAGCTTTCTTTATTTAGGACCTTTATATGTACCGGTACCCCTAGTATTTCAGAATATATGTCTCTAACATTATCAAATATATCCTTATATACAATGAATAAATCTATGTCAGATTCCTCCCAAAGATCACCGCTAATTATGCTTCCAAATGCAAATATAGCCAACACTTTTTTATTGGTCTTCAATACATTTATTAACTTTTCAGAGGATTTCTGATATTCTAATATGGATTTTGACACTTAATTTCACCTTCTTTTACTAAGACATTGTATACTTTGTTTATCAGATGGCTATCACCTAAAGCATTTATTCATTTTAATTAAAAAATAACAGTTGCAAGCTTCTTGAGATCTTGCCTTTTAAGGCATAAGTACAATTAAATTCTAGATAAAGCTTAATCACATCTGAATCAAAGTTTTACTTTATAACAAACTTACTAACATTATAACGTAAAGAAATATTTATTTAAAGGTACTACTTTACAGTACTATTCAAATCCATAATATTCGAAGAACAAAATCGCAGGCGACTGTGGAGCCGGAGATTTTTTCACGCATCTGCCTTTTCGAACGCATGTGAGAAAAATCTGCACATCAGAAATAGCAGCTCTGCTGCATATAAGAACATTTTATGCAGGCGAATATATTTTCTTTTTTATTCTCTTTTAAAAGCCAGCCTTCTAAATCAGCCTTTCTTATAAGTTATCCACAGATTATCCAACAATATAATTTCCTAGAGAATAAAAAAAGATTCTTAAATATAATATCTAAGAATCTTCTGTTCTATTCACAAATGGCGGACAATCTTTATCCATTTTCTTTATCTGATGTATGTAAATCTTCAAACGCCTGCTTAATGACTCTAATATCTGATTAAGTTCGTGATTCATTTCATAAACAAGCTCCAATGATTCCCTTAGTTCTTTTCTCTCACCAAAAGTATTACTTTGTATTACCTGTGCAACTCCTGCTATATTTAAAGATGATATAGAGATAAAGTATAATGCATCAAGTAAAGGACGTACCTCTCTAGTAAAATAAGTTAAACTTATCTGCTCGACTCTAATTGAAGCAACATTAGTTTGAGCTGCACTTATTTGTGCTATTGCTGTACTCATATTTGATAATTGCGTTAATACTTGATTCTGCATATCTCTTAGTTCATTATTTAAATCCGATGATACATTTTCATTACCAGCGGCATCAGTCGCATTAGCACCTGTACTTCCCTGATTCAATGCCCTCTGAGCAGTTCTTAGGGATCTTGCGCTTCTAGGATCTAATTGATTTAATGGTCCACTTGTTTCCATAAACTATAGTCTCCTATAACAATTCTTATTTAAGTATATTACGGAAGAACTATATTTATTATTATATTTAATCAGTTAACCTTATATCTTAGCGTATTCCTGAGTTTTGTTAAAAACTTCATCATCTACTTCTGCTACCATATATGTTCCATTATCTTTATATTCTTCTTCAAGTATTCTAGCATTTCTATGTAAGAAAGATTGAATATCGCCTTTCTCATAAGGTATTAAATACTCTACTTTTCTATAATTATATGGCAATTTTTCCTCAATTAAACTTAGCAATTTATCTAAATTTATTTTTTCTTTAGCCGAAATTTCTATTACATCAAAATTTCCTACTGCAAATTCTTTAATTCGCGCTTTTTGTTCTTCAGTAGCTTTATCTATTTTATTTAAAACTAATATTGTTTCTTTATCTATAGCCCCAAGCTCACTTAAAACTTCATTTACAGCATTATATTGATCTATTGCACTATCTGAAGATACATCTATTACATGGCATAGAAGATCTGAAAATATAACTTCTTCTAAAGTTGATTTAAATGCTTCCACCAAATCATGTGGTAATTTCCTTACAAAACCAACTGTGTCTGTAAGAGTTATTACTCCTTTTTTACTTAGAGTTACAGCTCTTGTTGTAGTATCTAATGTTGCAAAAAGCATATTTGCTTCAAATACTTTTTCCTTAGTTTTATTTTCATTTTTTGCTGCCAAATCACAAAGTGTATTTCTTAAAGTTGATTTTCCTGCATTAGTATATCCAACTAAAGATACTTTAGGAATATTTTCTTTTCTTCTCTTTTCTCTTTGTACTTCTCTAGTTCTTTTTATTTTCTTAAGCTCATCTTTTAAATCATATATTGTTTCCATTATATGTCTTCTATCTGTTTCAAGCTTCTTTTCTCCAGGTCCTCTAGTTCCTATACCACCACCTGTTCTAGATAATATAGTTCCGAGTCCCTGTAATCTACCTAATCTATATTTCAACTGAGCTAGCTCTACTTGAATTTTTGATTCTTTAGTTTTAGCCCTTGTTGCAAATATTTCTAATATTAATGTTGTTCTATCTATTACTTTGGCTCCTAATGCAGCTTCTAAATTTCTAACTTGAGATCCTGAAAGCTCATCATCAAATATTATTACATTAGCTCTTTCTACCTGCCTCATAGAAGCAATTTCCAACACTTTACCTCGTCCAATAAAGTATGCTGCATCAATTTTACTTCTGCTTTGGAATACAGTTTTTAAAACAGGTATGTTGCAGGCTTCTGTAAGCTCTGCTAATTCCTCTAGACTTTCTTTTGTATCAGAACCAACTAATATTGCTTTTTCTTCTGTTTCCTCTATGACATCATTGTTCTTAATTAAATTTTCTATAAATCTTATCCTATCTAAAATATTTATAGACATAATTTCATTTAAAGAAAGATTACTTTTTTCTTCTGTTTCTAATTTATTGTTATATAAACTAAGCATTCCCAAAGAAAAATCTATTATATTACCATCTGTTATAGCCACTGATATAATTGCATCTAGCTTTAATTTTAATAGAGCTGTTAAATCTAGCGCTGAAAGATTACAATAACCATTTGGATGAGTATGTATAACTCTAACACCTGATAATCTCTTTTCATCTATATCTATTATTGGAACCTCAACAGATGTAGAATCTCCAATTGCAACAGATGTGACATTACCTTTTCTATTTATAGCTACACTGATTTCTCTTTCAATAAAACTAGAAACTCTAGAAATAATATTTAAAATTTCTTCATTACATATTTCATCCTTTAAATTTCTTATAGAATAAATATTCTCTAACTCTTCTATTAAAGATTTTCTAATTCCTTCAATATTTCCATATATCATATAAACACCTCACATTAGCCAAGGGATATTTAAGAAAATAACAAACCAGTATGTTTATCTATCTCGTGTCATACTGGATCGTTAGGTTTACCTTGATAGTTCTTTATAAGTTAAACCTTCCTACTTTCCTGACGCAAAATATACATATTAGAAAAGAGCCTGTATGTTGCACATAAGAACTTTTCATTACATCTTTAACTCGCTATTTTCCTCATATCCCTATCTTGACAACTTTCATATAATTTTATACTATTAATTCATTAATTATAACTTTAATAATCTACACTTGACAATATACATTTTATAAATTTAGAGTAAATTATCACATAACTTGAAAAATATGCACAATTTATAAATACCTATGAATGTTTTATCTGTAATCATATATATATTGCAGAAATAATTCTTCATCATAATTCTAAGAATATTGCAAGAATTTTAGCCGTAATTGTGAATTGTGAAATGTGCATTGTGAATTGCAACATATATATTATGTATTCTAAAAAATTAAATTCATCAAAAATAAATTTAAACTATCAGTTATTGTAAACCAAATAGAATGAATTATATTATTTTAGAACTTATATGCTAATAATAAGCTGTGTATTTTTAAGGAAATGTGTACATTTGAAAAATAAATATAAAAGGAGTTTTTTAAACATGGAAGATAAGAAACGTAACATTCTTTTTTCTGAAGAACAAATTAATACAAGAATAAAGGAATTAGGAAAAACTATTGCTGAAGATTATAAAGGTAAAAAACTTTACATTTTATCTTTACTTCGTGGAAGTTTTATCTATGCTGCTGATTTAGCTAGAGCTATAGATTTAGATGCTAAAATAGGATTTATGACTACATCAAGCTACGGACATAGCGAAACATCTTCTGGGTCTGTTAAAGTAGTTAATGATATCTCTGATAATATTGAAGGATGGGACGTTCTTATAGTTGATGATATAGTTGATACTGGAATTACAATGGATTTCGTTTATAATTACATAAAAGGTTTGAACCCAGCTTCTGTAAAGACTTGTGTTCTTCTTGATAAACCTTCTCGTAGAAAAGTACATATACAACCTGATTACTGCTGTTTTGAAATTGACGATGTATTTGTAGTTGGATACGGATTAAACTACGGGGATTATTATAGAAATGTTCCTTACGTATTTAATTGGGAATAAAAAAAAGAACCTCACGGTTCTTTTTTTATTCCAATTCACAATTCACAATTCACAATTCACAATTAAAAAAATCCCTTCGGGATTTTTTTAATTTTCCGTTCTTAAATTTCCTACAGAACTTTGTTCCTTAATTGCAAATTGTTTAAATCTTTTTACCTTGTCAATAATTATGATATCAAAAAAAAATTAGGATGGTGATTTAAATAGACGCTAATATCATTGCCACTAAGTCTTTTGATTTTGCTCTTGATATAATAGATTTATACAAATTTTTAATCCGTGATAAACAAGAGTATATTTTATCTAAACAATTATTGAGATCTGGAACAAGCATTGGAGCTAATGTAAAGGAGGGTATTCGTGGTTTTAGTAAGTCTGATTTTAGATTTAAAATGAATATAGCTTTAAAAGAAGCAAATGAAACCGAGTATTGGATAGAATTACTTATTAAATCAAGTACCATTGAGCAGATTATTGGAAACCCTATATTATTAAAATGTAGAGAATTATGTAAAATTCTAAAT
Organism: Clostridium beijerinckii; assembly: GCF_036699995.1. NCBI lineage: Bacteria > Bacillati > Bacillota > Clostridia > Eubacteriales > Clostridiaceae > Clostridium > Clostridium beijerinckii. Next base: position 4,517,642 of record NZ_CP144906.1, read on the forward strand.
AGCATAGTTAAGAATTCGATTTAAAAAGAAATAAGATAAGGCGAAGCCTTGTCTTATTTCTTCTTACATTGTGAATTGTTCATTATAAATTGTGAATTGCTAATTATTTTGTTCATTTGTAGGAAATCCAAGAGTTGTATTTGGTATTTTTCCAACTATGATTGTGTCTGAAACCGGAACTTGTGTGCTCACCTCAGCATCTTGATTCCTTAGTGGAAGTCTAAGCCTGATTTTAGCTGTAACATTTAAGTATATCTTATGCCTAGTTTGATTAATTCCAGCACTTTCAAATTTAGATTCATAACTTGTACTTATATTTCCTATAGGCTCTATCTCAACACTTATCTTAGGGCCAACATTATAAAAGGCACTTTTATCACTCATCCAGCCTAAAGGAACTTTTATTGCATTGTTCTTCATATCACTTAATTCTTTATTACATTCTGTAGACAATTCAGCTGCTATATAATTCAATTTTCCAGTATCCGCTTGAATTAAAATTATATTGCCTTGGTTGTCTTTTTCAATTTTTACCATCTCATCATACTTAAAATCTTTTGATAAAATATCTACACTTTTTTTATTTATTATATCTAATGTTTGGGACTTTGCCATTATTGTCGCTATTTCTGTCACAGAGGGCATGACCCTTTGATCAAAAAACATTACAGTTATGTTTAAAATGACAATAATAACTATAATAAGTACTATAAATGATATGTATTTATGCGTTTTTCGTCTTGTATAATATTGCATTGTCAACACCTTTATTATTGAGTTATTTATTTAATCATACTATAATTATGCTATAATGATATAGAATATTATTAAATTATATACCTTGTAATTTTAGGAGGATAAAATGGCAATTAATGATAACGTGAAAAAACCAAACAATGCCCCACGAAAAAAAAAGCCATCTAAAAAGAAGAAAAAGAAATCAAAAAAAATTTTTAAGGGCATATGTTTTGGTTTTATATTTTGTTTTCTTGCAATGTTAGTAGTATGTGCAGGTTATGCTTTTGCTATTATAAAAACTACGCCTCCTCTAAATGTCGATGCTGTATTAACTTTAAACCAACCTTCCAGTATATATGATAGTGCTGGGGACTTTATGGATAATATGCAGACTGATGAGGAGCGTTACGTTATAGATTCAAGCAAAATACCATCTAACTTAAAAAATGCTTTTGTATCCATCGAGGATGAAAGATTCTACCAACATAATGGAATAGACATTCAGAGAATTGTAGGTGCAGCTTTTTTAGATGCAAAGAGATTTGTTACTGGACAAAAAGGACTACATGGAGCATCTACACTAACTCAACAATTACTTAAAAACACAATTTTAACTAATGATGTTTCTCTTGAAAGAAAGATAAAGGAAGCTTATTTAGCTATTAATTTAGAAAAGGCATTAACAAAGGATCAAATTTTAACAGCTTATTTGAACACGATCCCCCTAGGTGGTCATGTGTATGGAGTGGAGGCTGCATCTTTATTATATTTTGGTAAAAGCACACCCGATTTATCTTTGATTGAATGTGCATATCTAGCCGGAATTACTCAAGCTCCAAGTTCATATAGTGCTTATAACAATCAAAAGGATCCAAGTCCTTATATTAATAGAACACTTACTGTTTTAAGTCAGATGCATAAGCTTCAATATATTGATGACGCTCAATATGATAAGGCCGCTAACGATGTTAAAAATGGTGGTCTAGTATTTAAATCAATTAAAAAGGATTATAGATTAAATTATGAATGGTTTGTATATCCTGCTGTGTCTCAGGTAAAAGAAGACCTAAAGGAAAAATATAAATATTCAGATGAAGAAGTATCTAAATTAATGGTTAATGGTGGTCTTAAAATCTATACAACCATGGATAAAGATCTTCAAGATTTTACCCAATCTACTTTAGATAATTATAAAAACTTAGGAATTAATAACAAGGAAAGCTACGATAAAGATGGTGTTCCTTTATTACAAGCGTCCGCAACAATAATGGATTACAGAAATGGTCATGTTCTTGCAATGGTTGGGGGACGTGGTAAACAAGGTCCGCAATCAATAAATAGAGCTTATAATGATTTGCGTCCTATCGGATCATCTACAAAACCATTAACGGTATATGGTCCTGGTATAGATCAAAAAATTATAACTGCTGCAACACCTATAAATGATGCACCAATACCTCCTGAAATCGGAAAGAAGTATTCTCCAGCAAAAGATGGTCCTTATAATCCTCTAAATTCCCCTAATGAATATTCAGGACTTATGACCTCAAGAGATGCTCTTACGCATTCAAAGAATACTGGTGCAGTTTTAACAGAAGATAAGATCGGTATGAAAACTGGTATTGAATACGGTGAAAAGCTTGGCCTAAAGTATAACGCTGCTTCTAAGTCATCAATGGCAGCTGTTGCTTTAGGACAATTCAATAACTCTCCAAGTGATAGGGACGGTGGTAATACATCTATTTTAGCTGCTGCATATGGCAGCTTTGGTAATAACGGTATATATACAGAGCCTATGCTATATACAAAAGTAGTTGATTCTACAGGTAAAGTTTTACTTGATAATACTTCGCCAAAACAAGCAAAAGTTTTTTCACCACAAGCTGCATATATTCTATATGATATGTTAAAAGGACCAGTAAATGAATACAATGCTACTGGTGCAAAGTGGGGCAATATGCCTGTTTCTGGTAAAACTGGTACTACTTCTAATTCCACAGATTTATGGTTTGCAGGACTTTCACCTTACTTATCAGCTTCTGTTTGGATTGGATATGATAATCCTAAAGAACTCCATGGTAGTTCAAGTGGGTGCGCTGTTGTTTGGGGAAAATTAATGGCTAAAGCTCATGCAAAGTTAGAGGTAAAAGATATAGAAGAGCCTAGCGGAATAGTAAAAGCTAGTGTTTGTAAGGATTCTGGTGAACTTTCAACCCTTTTCTGTAATTTTGACCTTAGAGGAAGCAGGGTTTATGAAGAATTATTCATCGATGGAACACAACCAACTTCAAATTGCACAATACACTCTGGCACTAATCGATATAATTTTAATAACGGATCTTCGGCTAATTTAAACCCTGCAGATAATAATTCAAATTCGGGTAATGCCCCAGCAGATTCCGAGACTCCTCCTGCAACTAATAATGACGCACTAGCTCCACCTGTCGTTGGTAGTACGGAACCTTCACAGAAAACTGAAAATAATAATGAGAATAATAATTCAAATTCTAATAATGCTAGCACTGGTGGTAACAAGAATACTACACATAATTCTTACGGACCTGGTAGTAACAATCAGCATCCACCAACAAATAATTAAATAGCTCAAGTATATTATGAATTTGCTAAATTTTAAATTTCTATAAAATGAAAAAAGATAGAGGATAATCAAATATCAGATTATCCTCTATCTTTTTATTTATTTGTAATAACTTCTTTTTCAGCGCCATCTTTTAATATATTTAAAACATTACCGCTCTCAGCGCTAATAAAAAACTTCCAACTAATATTTGCCTCCTTATCATTTTTACCATCTATAGTTACAATGTAACAGACTTCATATATTGGATTTTTTTCTTTTTCCATTCTATTATCTGCATAAACTAAATCAGTTTCATCTTTAACTACAGTTTCTTTATTGTATTTTTCAAAAGAGTCAACGGATATTTTTTTTGCTTCTCCACTAGAAATATTTATTACAGGATCTTTACATTCCCTTTGCATTGTAGAGTTGGAATACCCATCTAGAAATCCACTTTCTTTATCAATATTTAATTTTATTTCATCGAAATAAAACGGATATCCATTCTTTTGCTTTGTATATATGAATGAGTAATATGGCAGCTTTTTAGCATCCTCATTGCTATTAATTGTCTTTAAGACCACTTCTCCATCATATATGTTCTTTAAGTACCCTTCTGCTAAAGTTCTAGCATCTTGTAAATTAATTTTTGTTGCATTTGCTGGAATTTCTTTTTTTGCAAAACCTATTACATTATTATCTTTATCTAAATCTATACCAAAACCTTGAGTTACTATACTTCTATGAACTAATTCATTCTGACTATTTAGCGTCCTTCTTCTTTCATATTTTATAGATTCTAAATTTTGTTCAGTATTTATTGCATTAATTGAATATAACCTAGCCATAAAATCCTTAGATGCCCTAATATCTTTTGCACCTGGACCAATCAGATTATACAGTATTATGACTATTATTATGATGAGACAAACTAAAATTATTCCCCCTATAATACTCGCTTTCCTTAACTTCATTAATTACCTCCCTTGCAGACTTAACATTGCTATTCTATTTTATTATACCATATTTTTATACTAGTCACATTCAAAAAAATAACAATTCCATCTGTTCCAACAGCCAATCCAAATTTAATTCATCAGAGCCTTATTTAGACTATTAGACACTACAAACTGAATAATTTTATAAAGAATGACTATATAATTTAGAACTCATATATGTTGCAATTCAAAATGCACATTTCACAATTACAACTAAAATTCTTATAGTATTTTCGGAATTATTATGAAGGATTATTTTCGTAATATATATTAGAACTTTGTACTTTCAATTTCCATGGTGTTCAACTTCAAAACTAGATTTATTAGATGAATATATTTGTAAAATTTCTAATACTTTAAGCTCGTATCTTAACTAGAAATCATAAATATATTTGTGTAGAAAACATTTGAAAATGAGCTGTTAAAGGTTCTTAGCTGTAGGTTGTTCCATTTTAGCTTGTGAAGTGAGAGTCCAAAATTTTATTTTGGGTTCTCGAACTTCCTCAGCAAATGTAATGAGTCGAGCTTCCCTAGGAAAGTTGGAGCATGCTAAAGTGGATACACCCTGCTGCTTAGAACCTTCAGCAATATTTTCATAGCTTTTCGGAACAAAATATTTATGATTTGGTAAGTAGACTAGGGAATCACTTCCCTAACCCCTCTCAGAACCGTACGTGCGGATTTCCCGCATACGGCTCCCCACATTATAATTCACAGTATATATGATATATCTTCTTTTAAGTTGAAAATATTAACATATATTTTAGCTTTAGGTATTTTGAAGCACTCAAACATAGTGTCAAAACTTCTCCAGTTATAACTTCTTTTCTGACTTCTTTTGTTTAGCCATTTAAAAGTTAGTTTTCTTACTAAATATCTGAAAGTTGCGAGACTTAAACTGTTGTCAGTGATTCCGTAATACCTATAATATCCTATTAGTCTCTGTGTCAGTTTCTCCATTAATAATGTGAGCGGCACTGTTCTATTATTCTTTAACCATTCATTCAATCTCTTTATGCTAGCTCCAAATTTCTTTGAGCTAGTCTTCCTCTTAACTCTAAAACTTCCATTCTTTCTGCAACTGCAGAAGTGTGTAAATCCTAGAAAATCAAAAGTTCTATCTTTATATGATTCTAACTTTCATGCTCTCTTGAATTTTCTATCATAGTAGGCATTCTTACCGAAATATAATATTTTAGTTTTATCTTCAGCTACCTGCAAGTTAAATTTGTCTAATCTGTTTTTCAATGCTTCATAGAAAGCTTTCGCTTCGTCTTCATACTGAAAACAGCAAACAAAATCATCCGCATAGCGTACTATGTACGCCTGTCCTTTACACTTCTTTTTGATAAAGTTATTAAACCATATATCTAAAACATAATGTAAATAAATGTTTGCTAATGTTGGAGATATTATTCCCCCTTGTGGAGTTCCTTCATATACTTTATAAAACTTTCCGTTTTCCATTATTCCAGTTTTCAAAAATCTACCTATATATCTAAGTAAGTTCTTGTCTGCAATCCTGTGTTCAAGAAATTTCATCAACCACTTGTGGTCAACATTATCAAAGAATCCTTTAATATCAGCATCTACAACATAATTCACATTCTTTTCAGATAAATATACATTTAAGATTTTAAGAGCATCATGACAACTTCTATTTTGTCTAAACCCAAAAGAACTATCAATGAAATCTTGTTCATATATTGATTTTAATATTTTATTAATGGCTAATTGTACAACTTTGTCTTCATATGCCGGTATACCTAGAGGTCTTTTCTTGTTTGAACCAGACTTATCTATGTATACTCTCCTTACAGGCTGCGGTCTATATTTAAAAGTCTTCATTCTAATTAGTAGATTATCAATATTATTCTCTAAGTTAGTTTCATATTCTTCCTTTGTTACCTTATCCACTCCTGTAGCCTTATTTCCGCTCAGTTCATAATGGCATAAAATTAGCATTTCCTTGTTAACTAAATGCATTAGTGATGTAAATTTCTCTTTAGGATTATTTCCAGCTATTTCTGCTATCCTCTCAAGTTTTGTGTACATTTTTTTCCTCCTCTGTGTGAGAATTTCTGTTTCTCTTTTCAAGGTCTATAATATGTTACACCCTTCCCTCCATGGTCATTACTCATTTCTTCAGTACTATGGTGTAATCCGACTACTCATTATCATTTGAATACCTCTGATTTCTAATCATTGTTTTCCATACTCTGAAGTCAGAGAATAATGAGTCCTCCCAAGTTGACGTACTATATCAATGTATACCATGCTACACCTTAAAACCACGAGAAAGCACAGATATTCTTGCAATAATGATTATCTATGTTCTGACTTCTAATTTACCGATATTATCGTCCTTTCTGACTTTGTGATAATTTCGTGGCTAGTAGTTTCAGCATTCGCTTGCGGCCTGGTACCTTGTTTGTCTACACTTAACTTATTACATCGCCATAATAAGCCCAAGACTAACTAATGACTGGTTGCTGGCCTTTGTCATGCAGGATTCCCACCTGCTATATAGTAATAATGAGGAAGGTTAGCCCTCATTATCTTTTACGCCCTTGCTTGGCGTACCGGTAAGTTACCACATAAATTTAGTTTTACAGTTGGATATCTATATTCTCCACACACAAAAAGGCCTACTTTAAATACTAATTGTATTCTAAGTAGGCCTTTTTAAATCTAATATTCAATTATTCATTCATTTAAAGTCCGTATTTTATATTTCTGGAAACCATAAATCAATTTCTTCTTTAGCACTTTCTACAGTGTCTGATGCATGAACACAATTTTCTGTCTTACTTCTAGCATATCTATGTCTTATTGTTCCTTCTTCTGCATCTGTTGGACTAGTTGCTCCATTAATCTTTCTTATTCTTGCTACAGCATCTTCACCTTGCAATATTAATGCACATAGTGGGCTCCTTGTTATAAACGTTATAAGTTCCTCATAAAAGTCTTTTCCTTTATGTTGACTATAATGCTTTTCAGCAATTTCTCTTGTAGCTCTCATAAGCTTTAGGGCTACTATTTTTAAACCATTATCTTCATAACAACTTAAAATATTTCCTATTATATTTCTTTCTACTCCATCTGGTTTAACTAATACTACGCTTCTTTCAATCATACGAAGACCTCCATATAGTGTAATTAATTCATATTATTCCCTAATATATATACATTATACTAAAGATTCTGAAAATTTTAAATACTTTTGTGATTATCATCTAATTTTTAGATGTATTATGATATAATAAAAAAATAAATAATGAAATATATGTTAAGTTATATGAATCACTATAGCTAGGAACAATCAAATAAATAACAAGTATATTTGCCATCCTATTTTACATCATTGGAAGCTCGACTCACATGCGCTCACTGAGTATTCACAGAGTAAGCGGCCATCATCAAATCACAGATTTGAATGTCTGCTTAACTAATTCACACCAAATCATAGATTTGGTTTCTCTGCTCATCAGCAAATTGACCTAATAGGCCTGATATGAGAAAAACATATTTTATCAAAAGTATCGATTTATAAAGGAATTGGAGGATAAACACATGATTAGATATTCAGCAATAGTACAAGGAAGAGTACAAGGTGTTGGTTTTAGATATTTTATTCAACTTACAGCTTGCAAACTAAATTTAACTGGTTGGTGTAGGAATCTTATGAACGGAAATGTAGAAATTGAGGTTCAAGGACTAGAAACTAATGTCTTATCTTTCGTTTCCGAAATAAAAAAAGGAAATGGATTTGCTAAAGTTTCCGATATAGATTTAAATATACTTCCAGTATTAGATGGTGAAAAAAAGTTTTCAATTAAATATTAGTCAAAAAATAGAATGTATACATAACCCAACTAATACCTGAACTTATACAGATAACTCTCCGAAATGAATAACATACTTTTGTTCCAGTTTCTAGGTAATTCTGATGGGTGATTCTAAGTCTATAAAGTTGCATCCAAAGTGCTAGCCTCAAAGAATAAGCGCTCACAGAGAAAGTTCGAAGAACGAAATATAAAATTTCGATTCTCACTTTTTGAACTAGCACATTTGGAACAACTTATAGCCAAAGAATCACATCCATCATAATTACCAATGAAACATTCCACAAAAGTATATTACTCATTTCTATCTGGAGGATATTTCATAGTTTACGTATAGTTTATGATTGGGTATCCATACTATAGATATCCAACCCAAAAGATATACCTATACTTTAATCTTTGTGAATTATACTAGAAATTAGATACATGTTTGAGAAAGCGGCATTTGAAATTGAGTTGTGATAGTTCTTAGTTGAAGGTTGTTCCATTTTCTGCTTGTCCTAAACTTGTTTTTGGAGCATGCAGAAATGAGTTCAACCTTCCACTTAGAACTATCCAGCGAAAATTTCACTAGTCCGCTGGAACAAATTTGTATCTAATTTCGGTTTTCCCACACATAAATATAATTTTAAATTTGGATATCCATACGCGTAAAGCTTAACCAGTAATCACCAAATTGTAGGGGGAAGAGAGTAGCTCATTAATTTTCCCTCTGTAGTTTGGCGTTTTCTTTTTTCTCGCTTACAGCTCCTTCCTAAACTTACTAGTATCTCATATATTATTTCCAAGTTTTCCTTTTTAGGAATGAAATTAAGGCATATTTCTTTAAGTTTACTTCCTATAGTTGAATATATCATAAGCATACTTATTTCTCTATTTTCTTCTGTTTTATACTTAAAATACAATTCAGAATAAACTGTATTTATTAGCAAAGTTATTATCAATCTACCATAAAGCAAACAATTTAAGTAATCAATTCCTGCTGATTTGACATAGTCAATCTTTCCGTAGCTTTTCCAGCATTTAAATAAGAGTTCTATTTGCCATCTTAACCTATAAATATCAAGGAGCATGTCCACATCGGCTTGTTCTTTTTCAATGTTTGTTATCATAATAACCCAGCTCATCAGTTCCTTGTCAATTTTCTTTGGGGCTCTTCCTTGAGCTTTTGCTTTTTCTCTAGCCCTTCGGATTCGCAAATTCACAATTTCTTCTGGTAATCTTTTTCCTATTACTCTAAATTCTTCTCTATTATTTTGTTTCATTCCAACATATAAATAAGTATCTATAACACCGCTCGATTTCTTTAAGAAATCAATCATTTCAACTTTTTCAAAATTCCCTTTTTTATAATTTTCTTTATAAAGTGCAGTATTATATTTAATTTTACTAAGAAAAAAAGCAGATTTCTTTTCAAGCATTTTAAAACACTTTTTATCGAAATATCCTAAATCAACTAATAGAATTTCATTAGTGTTAATTTTGTCCGCCAAAGTTTTCATATATGAATTATCATTTGTTGTGCCATCCTCAAATTCAAATGTTTCAATCTGCTTACTTTTGAAACTATATACTGTTTGTATTTTCATTTCAGATGCCGACTTATCTTCTGAAAAACCTTTATAAAAATCTCTTAACGAGTCATTTAGCTTGATTAAGCTACTATCGCAGATTTTTATATCATTAAAGGCTTTAAATATTTCAATGTGATTGTGTTTAATGCTCTTAATTATTTCATCCTCAATAATATTTGTAAGAATAGTTTTTAAAAAGTTTGAACCTGCCTTGAGCTTATTTTCTATAGCTTGCCTAGACACTTTCAAATTAGGGTTTATATCTTCACAAAAATTTGCTATATTTCTTAATGACGGATTTTCAAGACTATAAACTCCAAAAGTAAATGCTTTAAAAAATGTAAATCCATCCAATTTACTATTTCTTTGTGTAAATCCAGTAGTCACGGCGGTTTTTGTTATTAATCTTTTTGAAAAAAGATTAATAATTTTCTTAATTTTATCCATACTACTTAATGAATTTAAATTAATTTTCATTAAAAGTCATTCCTTTCTTTTTTGTGTTTATTGTTAGGAATGACTTTTTTTATTATTTTTATAACTGTTAATATATGATTTAACTGTAAAAATACTCATTAGCTTTACGCGTATGTTTGGATATCTATAAGAATTTAGCTTATCATACATTCTATTGTTTAATTTCTATTGCAATTATTCTACTTCTAAATCTTTTATTCTACCTTTTTTCTTTAATCTCAATAATAATTCCTTTGGATCATTATTTATTATAAGTTCTTCCGGGAATTCTATTGATTCTAGCATATTAATAGCTTCTGTAAATTCCCCAATACGAGTACAAAAGTGCGCATCACTATTTATTATTAGCTTAGCCTCGTGTTCCTTACATAGCGATGCTATTTTTGTACAATTACCTAAACTTCCAATTCTAGATGTTGTAAATGAGCTATTGTTAATTTCTATTAAAACATCATTTTCCTTAGCACACTTTATTACTTCTTCAAAGTCAACTGGAACTCCTGGATTTCCAAGATGACCAATTATATCAACTTTTCCACTCTTTATTACGTTTATAAAAGCTTGTGTATTTTCTGCAATATTTCCAACTTTGTAAACTTCATCATGTATACTTCCAATTACAATGTCCAATTTCTCTAATGTTAAATCATCCATGTCTAAGCTTCCATCATAATCAATTATGTTAGCCTCAGTTCCATAAAGCATTGTAACTCCAAAAAGTTCTCTTGGCAGCACCTTATAATTATTGAAATACCATATATGCGGAGAATGTGGCATAGTAATTCCGTGCTCTGTAGTACCAAGCACCTTTATTCCTTTCTCCGAAGCAGCTTTTGCATTTTCCATTAAGGTTGAGTAAGCATGGCCGCTTGCTATAGTATGAGTATGCACATCTAATGCATATTTCATTATATCACCCCATTTATCTATTTTTGGTAAAACTATATATGTTGCAAAAATAATTCTTCATCGTAATTCTAAAAATATTACAAGAACTTTAGCTGTAATTGTGCATTGTGAAATGTGAATTGTACATTACAACAAATATAGTTTATAAAGTATTTAATTATTATTTTTCTCAATTACTATGTTATCATATTTAAATTTTTATTCAAATACGATCAGACCTCCGAAAACATTTACTTAAAAATAATTAAAAGTTGGATGTATTCATAAACATAAAATAACAAATACAAAATACTATAATTATTTTTCATCATAGGTATATTGTTTTCTTATATGCTCTATTAGTTCAATATACTTAGCTGAGATGTAGTTAAGTTATACAACTATAATTCCCCAACAGAACAGAATATGATATTAATTGAATTGTGTCAAACAGAACGACTGTTAATGCGAACAATGCAAATTACTATACAGAGCCTTATTGTTATAGAATCAGTATTATGAAAAATAAACTCAACATACTAACTTATTATTTTTTATTGTATCGTCTTCTTCTACTTCCTATTTTACCTTTATCGCTCTTGTCTTTGCTTTTGTTTTTATATAAATATAGAACTATAGCAATTACTGCAAATATTATAAACAAACCTATTATTATAAGCATTATCTTAGCATTGCCGCCTAATTCCTCTACCTTTTCATAAACTGGCTTTGTAGTTTCTTTTTTCATTTTATATGTTTTAATATTCCCCTCTTCATCTATTATTGCGCAGTCTCCATTAAGTTTTTGAAACATCTCCGTTACACTTAAATAATCTAGAGAGTCCTCTAATACTTTATTATCTGGTGAGGTTAATACAAGCATTGCCTTTTGGCTGTTGTATTTTGATATATCAAATTGGAAATTTGCAATCTTATAGCTAAAAGGTTCTGTTAATTGAAGCTTTTCGTTTGATAAAAATTTTGAATAGCTTTCATCATACTTAAACCATAATTTATCATTTATCTCTGGAATTAATTTATTAGTTTTTGGTGTTCCATAGACTATTATATTTTTCTTTTTATCATCAGCTGTCACATTTGAATTACTGATAACTTTAAAATCTCCATTATTGTAGGTAACATCTTTTCCTAAAAAACCAATAACTTTTTCTAATGAATTCATTTCTTTAGAACTTAGACTATCTGGAACAATCATTGCAGTATCATTAAACATTTCGTCTTTTACGAATGGTGCACTGTAACTTGAAAAATAATATCCTTCCGTATCGTTATCACCAATATATAAATACGAATCTCTTGTAACAAGGGCCCAAGGCATATCCTCTTCTCTTTTTTCACAATATGTATCTTTTAAAATTAAATCAAAACCAAGCTTTATATCTAAATAGTTTGTGTAACTTATATCATTTGGTAAACTAAGCTCCAATTCATCATTTAAAGCCTTACCCTTATCAAGTTTTTTACTTCCTATAGGTGTATTATTAACGTACACTGTAACTAAAGATTTATCAAAATCAAGATTATCTGAATATCTCATAAAAATTTTAAGCTTATCGCTTTGAGAAAAAACCTTATTTTTAGGAATACTATAGCTTATTCCAGCTTCTCTTCTAAAAACACCTTTTAACTGTATTTCTCCAATTCCCATACTATCAAAAGTGATTTTTCCACTTTTAGTATCTGGAACTGTATCTACCTTTAAATCTTTATTTACTTTATAAGTATCACCACTTAACTGAGATATTAACTCTTGGTTTCCCAGTGCTTTAACTCCTCTTATTAAGTTGTCATCATCATTACACAAAATCATCATGTTTTTAATATTTGTATTTTTTGAATACAATGAATTTGATATTTTTATAAGACATTCATCACTTTGATCATTTTCTTCTGTATACTCATTAGGAAAACTATTAAATTTTCCAATAAATATATTATTGGTATTTTCTCCTTTTTGAAAATCTCCATACTTAGTTATACTTATTTTATTTTCATATTTATCATTTAGTTTTTGTAAATATGAATTTAAGATGTATGCAGCACTAAGCTCTGAATCAGTGTAATCATCTGGAATTATAATTAATAAATCCTCTAAATCACTATCATTATCATGATTTTTTAAAAATGGATATGGAAAATCAGATATTTTATTATTGGAAATAATATTGTTAAAGGTTGTTTTTATGTTAGTACCATCTTTTATTACAAACCAATTAGCTGAATTAACATCATCTACACATGGGTCCTCAGATGATCTTAAGTAAGCTTCTATTTTTAATTCACTAGATCCAGTTTTTATTAGCTCCTTTGGTATAGATACCGTTAACTGCTGAACCTCTGAATCTGCTCTGTAATAAACTTTTTGAGAATAAAAAGGCGTTCCATTAACGGATAATTTTATATAGGAATTTTTACTATTATCAATTAATTGATTTATAGAAAAATTCATTTGAACTTCAGCTTTAGTATTTTCCCACCATTTATCTACATTGAAATATATACTATGACTTGAAAAAGTTCCATTAACGGATATGTCATTACTTAAACTATAAGTTTTTATACTTTCAGTTGTTTCTATATTATTTCCTTCAGATGCAGCAAATACTTCAGCACCTGTATTAAATATCAAAATCGCTGTAGAAAAAATAAAACACACGAAAAAAAATAATACTCCAAAGATGTGCTTTTCATTGTTCCTCATTACTTTATTTGAAATATATCCTTTCATGCTGCTCCTCCTTAAGAAAATCTTTCTGTCTTATACCACTTTGCTTCCTTTTTCAATACAACATCCCTTATATAATTGTAAAAACCAGCCACCGAAACTATAGCCCACATTTTGCAATAAGTAAAATAGCTTAAAAATATAATCAATACATTTTTTACATTCAATTCTCCTTTTTCCGTTGAAATTGCTACCATTACTGATAAGACAAATACTAATAATGCCATAAACCATAAAATAATCTCATACCCTCCAATATGAAGTTCAATTAAATTTGCTCCTCCAAGCAAAAATAAACAGTCTGATATTACACTTGCAGATAAAAAAAAGAAATAAACCAAAGTATAATATAGAATATCAAATTTTGTCACTCCTGCTTCTAATCCAAATAAATATTTCAGATTTTTTATTACCACATATATATTTCCTTTTGCCCATCTGTTTCTCTGCTTAAACCATACTTTAATAGTTTGAGGCTCCTGTTCATAAGTTACTGCAAGAGGCATAAATTTTATTTTATATCCCATTCTGTAAATTCTAAAGCTGACTTCTGTATCTTCTGTTATAGCTTTTGTATCCCAACCTCCCATTTCTTCCATCACTTCTCTTCTAACTACAAAATTAGTTCCTGGAATGGTGCAAAGTTTAAGCATATACCATCTTCCTGCCTGCGCCATCCATTGATATGTAAGAGTTTCTATATTAACAAAGTTTGTAAGTAAATTTACATCCTTATTTCTGCATCTAAACTTTCCAATAACTGCTCCCAATTTCTTATCTTTTATCAAAGTCTGCACCAAATACTTAAGAGCATTTTTATCAGGAGTATTATCTGCATCATAAACCGCTAAAATTTCTCCCTTGCTTCTTTGAAGACCTATGTTTAAAGCATTTGATTTTCCTTTTCCCCCTATTATATTATCAGTATTAATCACTATAAGATTTCTGCCATAATAAGTTTTTTGGACATTTTCAAGTACATCTTTAGAATTGTCGCTTGAATTATCATTTATTACTATAATTTCATATTTATCATTTGGATAATCCAATTCTAACAAAGAAATTACTGTCTTTTTTATTACTACAGCTTCATTATGAGCTGGAACTAATATTGATACAAATGGATAGCTTTCAAGCTCTTCATACATATATTCCTTGTTTACTTTTGAATAATACATATATCCGGCTATTACTAATATCACATTCATAAAAATTGTTATCCATATTACTATGAGTGAATATATAACTAAATAATCTAAAATATTCATACCATTATTTAAAAAACCTTTTTCTTTCTATATTTCTGCTTATTATAAGTATTCCTATAAATATTATTAAAGCTGCTCCACTGAATATTTCCAGTCTTCTATTAGTAAGAGTTAAATCCTCTTTAATTGGATTTTCTTTATTAATTGTTTTGTTAACAGCATTTTCATATTCTTCTGCATTAATAAATCTATCCTGAGTTACCTCTTGATTGTTAAAGAAAACTCTTCCATTATCATTCTTAATTTCACTTTCAAACTTTATATAAGTGCTCATTTTATTACTTGGAATAAGATTAATTTCTTTACTTAAAACTTTATCAATATTATTTTTAAATTCTTCTAAATTGCAGTTACTTTCTATTTTTATTGCATTTTTACCGCTTATTTTTTCATTATTAATATAGTCGTTTAAATCAACTTTTTGAATAAAATTGGTATAAGCTTTGATTTCATAATTATCTATATCAATGTTAATATCTTCATTGTAATTTAGAAATAAAGTATTAGTGCCTTCTAAAATATTTTTCAAATCTTCTCTATAGAGAAATTCTTCATCAGCATTTATTCCAACTGGATAAATCCAATAATTAGTATAATTCTTAAAGGCTTCTTTAAGTTTATCTCCAATTATTTTTCCCCCTGTACCTGTGCCATTTACTCCTTTAGAATTAATTATAGGAAACTTAAGTATTACTTTTCCTCCATTTGCCTGTGCATATCTTAAAGCTTCTGAAAATCTGCCCATGGCTTTTAAATCTTCATTTACAAATACCGGCGCTGCTTCTATAAAAAATTTAATCCCCTTATCTTTTAGATAATCAATTTCGCCTATTAAATTATTTAAATCATTAAAAGGAGTTACATTATCAAGATATAAGTAAGTTTCAGTTTTTAATTTAAAACCCTTTTTATCTAAAAGTTCAGAAGATTTCTTTATCCATTTAATGTTTCTGTCATATGATTTTAATTCCTCTATACTATGATTTTCTTCTCCAATATTTAAAATAAATATTTCATTATACTGCTCCACATCTTTTGGATTATCTATATTTATTTTAGATATGTTAATTTCCTTTTCTTTTGACAACTGACTTTTAACTAAAGAACTCAATAAATTTTTTTCACTTCCATATTCCTTACTTTTATCATATAAAATAAGTACTTTCTCGTTTTCTCCATAACATTTCATGGGGTTAATAAAATACTCAGCGCCTATAAAGCAAATCAAAATTGTTATAACTCTATAAATAAAGCATTTATTCATGTATATCATATTCCAATTCCTTCTCTGCCAGTCTAATGAGTTCCAATGGATCTTTTATAGAATTATCAAAGGTATAACTACCAATTTGAATATCAAGCTTCACTTTTTTATAGTGAGATCCTTTAGTAAAATCATATTTATTAATGTTCTCTCTAAATCTCTCCTTTACAACTTTAGCTCCACTCATATCAGTAATTGTCAAAAAACCAAAAGTCTTATCATCTATTATATATTTAATATCTTCCTCTCTTAAGCTTTTTTCAAGAACTTGACTTGCCTGAATCAGCAAAAGCTTATATCCTTCTTTTCCTAAAATACTTCTAAGTTTTTCTGCAAACTTAATCTTTACAATAAGTAAGGTAACAGGAATTTTATGTCTTGTGCTAAGCTTCATATATATTGGCAGCTCCATTAAAAGAGCTCTTTGATTTTTAATATTTGTTTCCTCATCTATCATGACTAATTCTGAATTTTCATTTATCAAACTTTCATTTTCTGTTTGAAGCGCAAAAATATTTCTTGAAACTAAAGACATTAAAATAGCTGTACTTGGAATTAGAAAAATCCAGTAATATGAGTAAAAATCAATATTTACATTTCCCCAGAAATTTAAATATAATTTGTAACTCATATAAATAAAATCAGCTGTAAGAGTAACAACTAAAGCCAATGTAACATTAGTATAATAACTTACAAGAGCTATTATCATTACAACTTCGAGCATAATATAATTTTCAAAAGAATTATCCAATTCAAAAACTTTATAGCTTAAACATAAAACAAAGAAATATGCTATAAGTATAGTTATTAGGATATCAACCTTTTTTCTTACATTAACTGGTTCCACATATCATTCCTCCAGTTCAAAACACTTAAAAGTGAATACAAAATCAAATTTTACTTATTGTTTCTTTCATATATAGATAATTCAACTAAGACCTGAACTTATGCATATAACTCGCCGAAATGAATAACATACTTTTGTTCCAGTTTCTAGGTAATTCTGATGGGTGATTCTAAGGCTATAAAGTTGCACCCAAAGTGCTAGCCTCAAAGAACAAGCGCTCACAGAGAAAGTTCGAAGAACGAAATATAAAATGCCCACAGGGAAAGTTCTGCTTACCAAATGTAAAATTTGGAGCATCACTTTTCGATTCTCACTTTTTGAACTAGCACATTTGGAACAACTTATAGCCAAAGAATCACATCCATCAAAATTACCAATGAAACATTCCACAAAAGTATATTACTCATTTCTTGTTAGGATATATTTCATAGTCTAAATCTAACTTATAATTGACTTATCTATATAGATAACACAAGTATGAATTAGACTTATACATATAGCCAACCGAAAGTAAAGACATTGTTGCTTCGCAGGACTATAAAAATTTCGCTGAAAGTGCTAAATTGCAGGTTGTCGCCACTCGTGCTTGCTCCCACTTTCAGTGTGACAAGCACAAGTGGAACAACCTACAATAAAGCACTTTTAACATCTCATTTTTAAATGCCTGCTGCGCAAAAATATTTCTACTTTCTAGTATAAAATATATTTCAAAGTATAAATCAAACGCTAATTTTCAAATGTTTTCTCCATATTATGACCCTTGTGGTTACAAATATATTTATGATTTCTAGTAAAGATATGAGCTTAATAACTTAAACATATATGTTGTAAAAATGTTACAGGAATTTCAGCTGCAATTGTGCATTGTAAATTAAAACATATATATCTATTTATTGTTTTTTGATTTTATCTTAACTTGATGCTTTTGTAATTTTATAGATATAAAATATATTAAAATCAAATCAAAACTCATATTATACATGAAAACATGTTTAGCTAAATCTGCATCTCCTGCCCCTATAACAGATATTATAATTTGAGATATTCCAACTAAAAATATATAAAAATATGCCTCTTCTTTGAAAATCATAGTATCACAGTTGATTTTTCTCGCCTTTATGTATCTAACAGCTGAAGAATAACAATACCCTATTATCACAATAATTGATAGTACAATATTTCCTGTAAATACTTTTTCTTTTACTGTGCTATATAATGCAAAAAAATATGATTTAGCCCCAAATTCTTTGTTTTCAGATTTCTCGTAATTCCCCATTGCATTAGGTCTTATGGAATATCCATTATCAAAAGCTATTTTTAACATTTTAAAAAATGCCCTTGGATTTGTAATATAATAAGAGATTATTTTTGTTGTAGTAAATTTTTTATAATAATCCTCTATAAGCTGTTTATCATATAAATTAACTAAAGTCACATCATCATAGAAAGTTGTATCTTTTAATAAGGAATACTGCTCATTTAAGTTAAAAAATTTCATAACTTCATCAGGGTCTTCTTCATATAATAAAATCCCTCTATTCATTGCATGATATCCATTAATATATTGAAAATCCCCAGTTATTTGCTTATAGAACAATATTGAACTTATCACAAATCCAATAGCTAAAACCATAGATAGCCCCTTAAATAATTTTTCCTTATTTTTAAATCCTATTCTAAGACATAATACTGCAATTAAAATACCAACTGGAGAAAGCTGCTGTTTTGAACCTAAAAATATAAAAGATGAGATTCCAAACAACAATATATTCAGCTTGCTAAACTTATTGAATTCTGCCATATTTAATAAAATTCCTATGCTGAGCAGAAAGAAACTTATATTAATAGCTTCCCCATAAAAAGAATTATAATAAGCTAAATATGTTGTGTCACAAAATATAAAAATGGTTACTAACGTTATTATTAATTTATGTTTTTCTTCAGTAACTTGATTTATTAATACCTTTACAATTAAATAAATTCCAATTGCCTCTACAAATAAAAACATCCATGACATGAATCTTATATCTAAAATGAAATTTTTATTAATCATCTGGCTTATGTAAACTGCTATCTTAATGAAAATTCCCTGAGTTGATATAAAGTTTTTTTCTATATCATTATTGTATTTATAAATTCCATAATACCTATAAAAATATCCATTATATAAATCACTATCATTTGGATTTAATTCATATACACCATTTGAACTTATCACTCTATAGAAATCCCCATTGTCAGCCATACCAATAATAGGTTTAATAAATAAAGTAAATATGCCTATTATTATTACTAGGAAAAAAGCTGCTAATGGATAATTGATATTTTTAAAAATACTATTTATTCTATTCAAAATATTTTTCATCTTTCTCCTTCATAAATAATAATTTGATTTTCCTTTACTTATAGGATGTGAAACAAGTTATAAATTATTCTTTAAAATGTAATCTATATGTACATATCTTCCATGGTAGAATCATCACCTTTATTAGTTCTTAAATATGTGTTATCATTTTAAATGTATATATTTTAAAATTCGAAGCATTGGAAGGAGATTTTATGATTAAATTAGTTGTAACAGATATGGATGGAACTTTACTAGATGAGAATGGTCACTTACCAGATGGATTTACTGATATCTTGGACCGTTTAAGAGCAAAAAACATAAAACTTGTTGCTGCTAGCGGAAGACCTTATTATACGCTACAAACTAACTTTGGCCCTGTAGGAAGATATTTATCTTTTATTTGTGAAAATGGAGCTTTAGTTGTTGATAATAATGAGATAATTTATAAAAGTGTTTTAGCTAAAGATATGGTTCAAAATGTAATCAGTGAAGCTAAAAAAGTCAAAGCAAATGCATTAGTAGTATGCTCTCCAAATTGTGCATATATTGAAAATTATTCTGAAGAATATTTGACTGAAATAAAGAAATATTATACAACATTAGAAATTGTAGATGATTTAAGTAAAATTGATGATGATATAATTAAAATTAGTATTTGTAATTTGGAAGGTACTAATAATATAACTGACAGTGAATTAACCAATGATCTTAATATAGTTTCAACAGCTGCAATTTGGACTGATATTTCAAACAAAGGCGTTAACAAAGGTGTTGCTTTAAAGAGTCTTATGAATACTGATAATATATCAAAAGAAGAAACTATGGTATTCGGAGATTATTACAATGATATAGAAATGCTCGCTGAAGCTGAGTATAGCTTTGTCATGGAAAACGCTCCAGAGGACATGAAGCAATATGGTAAGTACATAGCTGCAAGTAATGTAGAACATGGAGTTTTAAGAGCAATTCTTGAATATGCTCTTTAAGCACAATCATAAGGTATTGGTATTGTGCAGAACTTAAAGTGAAGCGATAAACACCCGAAATAGAATACATATATGTTCCGCAGGACTAGAAAAACTTCGCTAGGTATGTCTAAATGGGACGATGTGCCCATTTATGCGTGCTCCAAATTTATTTGGACAAGCAAAATGGAACAACGTCTCATTAAGAAATACCAACAGCTCATTTTTCAATGCCTGACTTCACATATATGTATTCTATTTCTTTGTTTTGCTATCACTTTAAGTATTTCACATATACCTTTGATTATTTCGCGCCTAGATAACGAGTGTAAAGTTAAACACTATCTTATATATTGTAGTATATGCCAGAAAGGAAGGTCATGCTTTTGTGGAAGTGTTGCATTGAATATTTAACCGCAGACATTTCCTTAGTAGAAGTTGTATTATTTTTGCTTGTCACGAGCTTGTCTCGGGAACACGCAGAAATAGGACAACTTATGCTATTGGAAATTCACGGTTAAATATTCTGGCAACCGGAACAAATGCATGACCTTCCTTTCGTTGTTTATATACCTAACTATAGTATCTAGCGCGAACTTCATTATAGCAAACTCATTTGCTGTACTTCTGTTTCTTTGAATGAAGATATGCTGACTCCAATCAGCCTTACTTCTTCTTTCAATTGCTCACTATCTAATAGCTCTTCTGCAACTTTATATATTTCAAGCTGAGTGCCAATATAATAATTTAATGTTTTACTTCTTGTATGATTTTCAAAATCCTTGGTTTTGAATTTAAGTGTTACAGTTTTTCCACTGACATTTTTTCTATTTAAAATCTCTTCGATTTCAAAAGAAAATTCTTTAATGTATTCTCTCAATTCTTCTTTATTCTTAGTATCGA
Organism: Clostridium beijerinckii; assembly: GCF_036699995.1. Taxonomy (NCBI): domain Bacteria; kingdom Bacillati; phylum Bacillota; class Clostridia; order Eubacteriales; family Clostridiaceae; genus Clostridium; species Clostridium beijerinckii. The sequence continues at coordinate 4,539,083 of NZ_CP144906.1, forward strand.
ATTTTAAAGTCCTTTCTTTTCCTATAGATTTTCTTTCACGAATTAACTCAACTTTTCTACCATCAATTCCTCTTATTCTATCGTATATCTCAATACCATTCTTGCCCAAATACTCTATGTAAAATTCTTTGGGCATCTTATATAATTCTTCAATATAATATATCCCCATATTATTTAACTTTGCTACTGATACTTTACCTAAACCATGAACCTTAGATATAGGAAGAGGAAATAATATATCAGGAATCATTTCTTTTCTTATTTCTTTGATTCCATTTGGTTTATTCCATTCAGAAGCAAGCTTTGCCAAGAATTTATTATAAGATATACCAATAGATAAAGTTAAACCAACTTCCTTAAATACTCTATTTTTAATATACCTTGCAGCCTCAATTCCATCTTTTATTTTTCCTTGAGACAAATCTAAGAAACCTTCATCAATGGATACAGGTTCTACTAGTGGCGTTACTTCATTAAATATTTCAAATATCTCCTGAGATACTTTAGCATACTTTCCATATCTCCCAGATACAAATATTCCATTCGGACATTTTTCTCTAGCCATGAACATCGGCATAGCTGAATGAACGCCGTATTTTCTTGCTTCATAAGAACAAGTTGATACTACTCCCCTTTCACTTATCCCGCCTACTATAACGGGCTTCCCTTTAAGGTCTGGATTGTCTCTTTGCTCAACAGATGCAAAAAAAGCATCCATATCTACGTGTAGTATTACATTATCCATTTTTATAAAATCACCTCTTTATGATTAACTAATTTTCAATATTTAATTGATCATGCATATAGATATCCAAATTTGAAACTAGATTTATGTGGTAACTTACCGAAATCATAAATATTTTGTTCCGAAAAGCTATGAAAATATCGCTGAAGGTTCTAAGCAGCAGGTTATATCCAATTTAGCATGCTCCAACTTTCAGTTTGACAAGCTAAATTGGAACAACCTACAGCTAAGAACCTTTAACAGCTCATTTTCAAATGTTTTCTTCACAAATATATTTATGATTTCTAGTAACGATATGAGCTTAAAATTCTAGCAATTTTGTAAATCTGTTCATCTAATAAGTCGAATTCTTAAATTGGATACCTATATAGATAACCCGACTGAGACCTGAACTTATACATATAACTCGCCGAAATGAATAACATACTTTTGTTCCAGTTGGGATAATATTTCATGGTATTAAATCTAGTTTATCTATAAACAAATTGCACTCGTTTTCTTTATATAGCTTATAAAAAAATCTGTATATTATTATACAAAATAATCTATAAGTATTTTAACATATAAATCATTAGTTAATGAAACAATAATATATGGCATAAATCTTATATTTATATTAATTGCTATACATATATATTGCAAAAATAATACTTCATCATAATTCTAGAAATATTACAAGAATTTTAGCTGTAATTGTGAATTGTGAAATGTGCATTGTAAATTGCAACATATACATATTAAAAAGTTAGCTAATTTTATTTGACATATGGTATAATAATAAAGTATTTTAAGTATAATAGCGTTATTAGCGATATTTTTATGTAAAGGAGTAATTATTATGGGTCTTAAAGAAAAAATAGGTAGTAAATTCAGTAACTATTTCCAAAATGCTTATATGGAAAAGTATGGTGACAGAATTACAAGCATATCTGGAACTGTTTTATCTGTAAAGCTTATTGAAAAAAGTTATGTTATCTTCAATAGATTAATGGTTGAAATGGTTATAAAGCCTGAAGTTGGAAAAAAAGTTGTTAAGTGTTGGTATAAAAAGAATAGATGGTTTAAGAAACCTGAATTTATTGCTGTAAAGCAGGGTAACAAAGTTATTGTTATGGGTGTTACAGGTGATAAGGATAGTAAGAAGGAAAATTCTCAGGAAGTTCAAATATTTAACCTATTAAATCTTACAACTAAGAAAGATTTAGTACCAATAGATCATAGCCAAATAAAAAAATCACGTCAACAAGCAAACAATATGATGAGAAGATAAAAAAAGGGCTAAGCCCTTTTTTTATTTTGTCTTTATTAATAAATATACACTGTTAATAAATGCTATTATCCCTGAAAAGAATAGGACTATAAGCCATTGATTAAGAGATAATGCTACTGTATGAAATACATTTTGTAAAAATGGTACATATAAAACTGAGCACATTAGTGATATTGATATTAAAACAGCTCCAACTAAATAAGGATTTGTAAATAATTTAATTTGGAATATGGAGTATCTTTCTGATCTACATTCAAATACGTGTATTAATTGAGATAAAATTAATGTACATAATGCTAAAGTTCGGCATGTTTCCAAATCCATTTTGTAGTATCTTCCTACCATGAATGATAGTAAGGTACATAATCCTATTAATGTTCCTCTTATTACTATTTTTTCAACTAATCCTCTTGCAAATATACTTTCCTTTTTTTCTCTTGGAGATTGTCTCATTATATCTTGCTCTGGTGGATCAACTCCAAGTGCTATAGCTGGAAGTCCATCAGTAGCTAGATTTACAAGTAATATTTGTATTGGGCTTAATGGATTAGGTAAATAGAATAAAGTTGCCAAAAACATTGTTAACACTTCTCCAAGGTTACAAGATAGTAAGTATCTTATAAATTTTCTTATGTTATCATATATTATTCTTCCTTCTTCTACAGCTGCAACTATAGTTGAGAAATTATCATCCATAAGAATCATAGATGATGCTTCCTTCGTTACATCTGTACCCGAAATTCCCATTGCAACTCCTATATCTGATTCCTTAATAGCAGGTGCATCATTTACACCATCGCCTGTCATTGCAACGATATTTCCTTTTTTCTTAAAAGCCCTTACAATTCTTAACTTATGGTTAGGTGAAACCCGCGCAAAAACTCTTACTTTTTTTATTCTTCCCTCTAATTCTAAATCACTTATAGCCTCAATTTCATCACCTGTCATTACCTGATCTGCTGTATTACATATATTCAAAGATTTTGCTATTGCAAGTGCAGTATTCTGATGATCTCCTGTTATCATTATAGGTTTTATTCCTGCAAGTTTGCATTTTAAAACTGCATCTCTAGCTTCTTCTCTTGGTGGATCAATACTTCCTGCTATACCTATAAAAATTAAATTCTGCTCTAACTTATCACTTTTTGTTAGATTATCTTCCTTATATGCTGCTGCTATACATCTAAGTGCTCTAGATGACATTGCTGTAATAAAATCACTAACTTGCTTTTTCTTTTGATATGTGAATGGTTTTATTTTGTTATTCTCTAGTATAAATTCACATCTATCTATTACTCTTTCAGGAGCTCCCTTAACGTAACATGTTTCATTTGCTCCCTCCTTAGCGCCTTCCTTGATTATAACCGACATCATCTTTCTATTTGAATCAAATGGTATATCATATATCCTATTTGCATCATTTATAAAATCTTCTAAATCATTAACATCATTAAAGAACATATTTATTAGTGCAGTTTCTGTTGGATCACCATGAAGTGCTTCACTCATTTTTTTCTTTGTAAAATCATAATTACAGTCATTACAATATACAAGAGCTTTCATGAACTTTGTATAATTACTTAGCTTTTCTTTTTCAAGTTCATGAATTCTGCCATTTAAATATACCTCTTTTACAGTCATCTTATTTTGAGTTAATGTTCCTGTCTTATCAGAACATATTACAGATGTACATCCAAGTGTCTCTACAGCTGGAAGTTTTCTTACGAGTGCATTTTTCTTAAGCATTCTAGACACACCTAGAGCCAGTGAAACAGTAACAATAGCAGCTAAACCTTCTGGAATTGCAGCAACTGCTAAGCTAACGCCAAGTAAGAACATCTCTGTTATATCATTTCCTCTAATTATTCCCATTGCAGTAACAATTGCACATATCACAAGGCAAATTACAACTAGTACTTTCCCTAGAGAGTCTAATCTTTTATTTAAAGGGGATTTTTCTTCTTCAATATTTTGAATTAGGTCTGCAATCTTCCCCATTTCGGTGTTCATTCCTATACAATCAACTTTAAATAATCCTTTTCCTTTTACTACAGTAGTTCCCATAAATCCTTCGTTATTCTTCTTTGTCTTTTTACCATCAGCTTTATATGGATTGGCTTCTTTGTTTACACCAACTGACTCACCTGTTAATAGTGATTCATCAACGACTACTGATGAACTTTCTATAAAGAATCCGTCAGCAGGTATCCTATCTCCAGCCTCCAAAATAACAATATCCCCTATTGTTAAGTAGATAGAATTTATAATCTGTATACTTGAATCCCTCAAAACTTTACATGTAGGTGCCGCTAATTCTTTCAACGCTTCTAAAGATTTCTCTGTTTTAAATTCTTGGACAAATCCTAGTATTGCATTAATAACTATTATTATGAGTATTGTAATGGCATCTGCCTTATCTCCAATTATCCCGGAAATTATAGTAGATGCAATTAACACCCAAACAATGAAGTCATTAAATTGAGATAGAAATATTTTGAATGCTGATGCTTTATTATGGTGCTTCAATTCATTAAGTCCAAAGTTCTTAATCCTCTTTTCCGCTTCCTTAGTGCTAAGACCAGATGTCAACTCTTTTTCCTGTACCACAACTTTTCCTCCTAAATATAGAACTTTATATAATATATATATATTTCCCATTACGAAGAATATTACTGTCTACCTAATTAAATTTTATGTAACCATTGCTATATAAATAGCTATTTTATTAGTCTTCTTAATATCCCTTTTAGAATATCTTTTACATTAACATCTGAACTTATATATCTGATCAGATCTCCATAGAACTTAAAGCCTTTTCATATATTAATTAATAACTAATTTTCTTTTTACGCCAAAAGACAGGAAAGTTTAAATTCCTGTCTTTTAAATACCACTTTTTTATTTAACTGGTACTTTAAAGGTTGCCTTCTCTTCCCTATAAGTACCACTTACATATTGTTGCACTTGAATTGTTATTTCAGAACTATTATTAGCCAATCCGTATCCAACTTGTGCCTTGCTACACGATGCACCTATTGGTGTTTCTTTTGGATAATACTTTATGTTAACAGGATAAGTTTCTGCAACTTCCCCTTTCTCATCTATAACCGTAAAATCACTAAAATATAAGTCCATAAATTGGCTAGAATATCCTAGATTTTTATAAGAATAATTAATAATTACAACTTGTGCAGGATCTTTATCCGAAAATTGATTTCTATCTTTTGTAGTTTCAACTGAGTTAATAGTAAATTCCCATTGTCCATCAACTATCCATTTTTCTCCTGCTTTATATACTCTCTCTATTCTTGCACCATCTGATCCTAGTTGATACCCATCTATTGTTGTATCATGTGCCATATATCCATTATAATTAAAATAGTACCATTTTCCGTCTATTTCTTTCCAACCTGTATACCACGAATTCCAATCAGAATACCACCATCCAGTATTGTCATGTTTCCATTCTGCACTTGCACTTACTGGCAATGCTCCTACAATTAATAATCCTGTTAGCAAAGTAGCTATAAATTTTTTCTTCACAATTTATTCCCCCTCATATATCTTTATATTATAATTGTATATCACTTGAAATATTTGTCAAATATATAAAACAAGAAATTCTTCGATTTATTGCTTGTTGCAATCTTGCCTCGGGAACATGCAGAAAAGGGTACAACTTTCTACTGTTAGAAATTCACAACTAAATCCTCAGTAACCCGAACAAATGCATGATCTTCATTTCGGCATTTACATATGTAACTTTATTCTTACTTTAGGTATCTAGTGAACAATACCTTTATTGTTTTAAAAAAAGAAAAAATCCCCTAAAGGATTTTTTCTTCTTTAAATTTATTTCATCGAGTTAACTACATTTGTAAGTGGTGGTATTACTTGTTTCTTTCTTGATAGAACTCCTGGTAAAAATGCCATTGAATCTACTAATTGAATATTAAATGTCTTTTCAACATAATCATGTCTTTCACCGGCAACTAGAACTTGTGAACCTTCTTTTAATATATCTGTTAAAAGTAACATTACTACAGCATAACCTTTGCTATCTGCTTCGCTCTTCATGTAACTTAACATTTCATCTTTTAGTGGCATAAATCCATCGATGTCCATTGTGTTTACTTGAGCTACTCCAACTCTTGATTCTCCCATATTAAAAGGCTTAAAGTCTTGATTAAATATTTGAGATACAGTCTTTCCTTTTAAAGAAGTTCCAGCTTTAAACATTTCTTTTGCAAATTCTTCTAAACTTGAAATGCCAGCTATCTTAGCTAACTTATGACATATCTCTTTATCTTGTTCTGTACAAGTTGGACTCTTGAATAATAAAGTATCTGAAATTATTGCACCACATAATAATCCAGCAACTTCTTTAGGTGGTGTTATATTACGTTCAAAAAAGCTTTTTCCAACTATAGTTGAAGAGCTTCCTAGTGGTTCATTTCTAAAGAATATAGGGTTACTTGTTTGTATATCAGCGACTCTATGGTGATCTATAATTTCAAGTACTTCAGCATCTTCTAATCCATCAACTGATTGACCTCTTTCATTATGGTCTACTTGAATAACTTTTTTCTTATGCTTTGAAATAAGGTGATATCTTGAGACCGTTCCTATTACTCTTCCATCTTCATCAGTTACAGGATAACTGTGATATCTAGTTTCAGCCATAACATCTTTGATATCATCAACTAAATCATCTTTAGAAAATGATATTAAATCTTTAGTAGCCATAACATGACTTACAGGTATACTTTGAATTAATAATCTTGAAGCTGTGAAAGAATCATGAGGCGTACTTATTATAGTAACTCCTTTTTCTTTAGCTTTAGAAAGTAAATTTTCAGCAAGTTTATGTGCTCCTGTAATTATTATTAATGATGTATTGATATCAATTAAAGCTTCTTGTACATCTGGTCTATCTCCTACAATAGCAATATCACCTTTATCTACAATTTCTTTTAAACTATCTGGCTGCATTGCTGTAACAGCAATTTTCCCTTGGAATGTCTTACAGTTCTCATTTATATATACACTAGTAGCAGAAAGCGTATCTAATATATTCTCAATTGATGTATTACTTTTTCCTAATATATTATTATCCCATATATCCATAAATGATGAAGTTAAGTTTGAAATTGAAAGAATTCCCACTAATCTACTATCATTTCCAACTACAGGTAGTGATTTTAAATGATTGTCTCTCATTATATTCCATGCTGCTTTTAAAGAAATATTAGAAGTTATTGGCCCAATTGTATCAATATCTAAATCTTCTACTTTTAATCTAACTGTTTCTAAAAGTCTTGGAGCCTTAACACCAAAATAATCTAATATAAATTGTGTTTCTGCATTTACATTTCCTAATCTCACAGGTATAGCTGGAATATTACCAGTCTTATTTTTAAACTCTGCGTAACCATATGCAGCACAAATAGAGTCTGAATCAGGATTTTTATGTCCAGTTACGTAAACTACATTTTCCAAAATAATTCCTCCTAAATTTTTTGTTTTACTTTAGTACATTAGGCACATAAAATAATGAATTTGCTATTTTCATGTGCCTTATATATAGATAACCAACTAAGACCTGAACTTATGCATATAACTCACCGAAATGAATAACATACTTTTGTTCCAGTTTCTAGGTAATTATGATGGGTGATTCTAAGGCTATAAAGTTGCACTCAAAGTGCTAGCCTCAAAGAACAAGCTGTGAACTAGCACATTTGGAACAACTTATAGCCAAAGAATCACATCCATCAAAATTACCAATGAAACATTCCACAAAAATATATTACCCATTTCTAGTTGGGATATATTTCATAGTATAAATCTAACTTATAATTGGCTTATATATAAATTGACATATTAGAACAAGTATATTACTTAATTCACACATATTTATTTTACTTATAAAGTTAATTATTGTAAAGACCTTATTCAATTCACAATGCATAATGCACAATTCACAATTAATAAATAAATTTTTTGAAATTATATAAATATCCGATTTTAAAGCTAGACTTATGTGGAAACTTATCAAAATCATAAATATTTTGATTCCGAAAATCTATGCAAGTATCGCTGAAGGTTATAATCATTGGTTGTATTCACTTTAGCATTCTCCAACTTTCAGTTTTACTATCTGAGCTAGGACAACCAATGCGTTGAAATTTCTTTTTCCAATCCAATTTCCAATGGAAATTGTACCATAATTGTGCATTGAAAAAGGTGGCTAAGCCACCTTTTATCTCATATTATTTATCATACTCCAAAGATCATCCGCTGTAGTTACAGCCTTTGAACTAAGTTGAAAAGCTCTTTGTGTAAGTACTATATCTGAAAATGTTTCTCCTGCATCTACATTTGAACCTTCTAACATACCTTGTTCTATATTATAGTTACTACTTAGTGCAACCTGTGCATCTGAGCTTGGAACAAAATAACTGTTTCCAATAGGTATAAAGCTCTTATCACCTATAGCTGTAAAGACAGGAATTGTACCTATTTTAGTTGATTGTCCATCAACTTCCATAGATATTCCTCCATCTTTATCTATAGACATCTTCTCCCTATCTAAAGCTGGATTTCCCTCTGAAAATCCATTCTCATATTGAACATAAACTTTAGTTCCATTTGAGTCTACTAAAGCTCCATTCGAATCTATTTTAAAATTACCATCTCTAGTATATACTATGCTTCCATCTTCCTTTGAAAGTGCAAAATATCCTTTTCCATCTATAGCAAGATCTGTTTTTTGACCTGTTGTTAAGAGATTCCCTTGTTTGTTATTAGCATAATTTACTCCTAATTTAACTCCAGTTCCAGTAATCGCCTTTTTTTCCACAAGTGGTGTTCCTCTTCTATCAAGTGATTCAGTTAATAAATCTTTAAAGTTAACATCTGTACTCTTATAACCTGTTGTTGAAATATTAACTAGGTCATTAGAAAGATAATCTAGCTTCTCTTGATACGCATTCATTCCACTCTTTGCTGTAGCAAAAATATTAAACATAATTTTCCTCCTTTACATTAGGCAAAATCAATAAATTTCTCTTAACCACTTTAAACATTTTATTTTCTCTAATTTGCCTTATCCTATTATACTCGACCTAATTCACTTGCCGCCTTTTGTACTGTTTCATCTTGCATTTTTACAAATTTTTGGTTTGTTTCAAATTGTCTTTTTATTTCCATAAGTTTTACTAGTTCTGTTGATGGATCAACATTTGAGCTTTCAAGAAAGTTTTGTCTTACATTTACCTTTGCATTATAAATAGGGTTATCCATAGTGCTATAGTTATCACCAATTGGTTCCAAAGTATTATAATTTTGAAAATCTGCTGTTAATAACTTATCTGCAGCTCCAACTCCATCGATATTAATGTTGTTATCACCGTCTATTGAAAACTTTGAATCGCCAACATATATTGGTTCTCTTGCACCTGTAGAGTTATTTATTCCCAATACTTGTGATCCATCATTTGTTATTAGATAGCCTTCATTATTGATTTTGAAATTTCCGTCTCTTGTATAAACTTCTTTATTTCCATTTTGAGCTACAAAAAATCCTCTACCATCTATAGCAAAATCCGTCATACTATCTGTTGATTTAAATGCTCCTTGTGTAAAAACTGTTTCAACATCATTAACTTTTACGCCCATATTTAAATTTCCAATGTCATTTTTAACGTATTTATCTCCTACAAGCTTTTGTCTGTTAGATATCATCACGTCTTCAAAGCTACTTTTTGTAAGCTCACGTTTTTTATATCCTGTATTATTAACATTAGCTATATTATTAGTTACTACTTCCTGATCATTTTGAAGCGCTATTAATCCTGAAACAGAAGTATAGAATCCTCTTATCACTTTAATTGTCCCCTTTCAAAATAGATTTACGTTCGCTTTCATAAATCATACCTAAAGCTCTAGCCTTTTCCTCTATCTGGCTATCCGAAAGACTAGCAGTATATTTATATCCAAACATAAATATAACTCCTAAAACCAATCCTATTCCTATACCCAATAAGATCTTCCTATCCATGAGAAATATAAATTTATTTTTTATTTTTTGAATAAGCCTTTTACTAATAATACTTCCCCCTTACTCACAGATAATTCGCGACATATTTCATCTTCTGTTAACCCTGCATTTAAAAGTCTTTTTATGCTCTGAGTCTTGTTACTATCCGCACTTTCTGAAAAATTAATTTCAGATATCACTCCAATTTCTTCGTCTATATCAGTATCTGTTAAAGATTCAGTATATTCATCATCCAGATCCATTATACTATCATCCACAATGTACAGTCTTTTAGATTTTTTATGATCTTCTTTATCTTCGCCATAATTTATACTGTCATCTATATCATATTTATCTAGAAAATCTTCAATTTCTAGATCTTCTTTATTTTCGTATCCTTCTTCACCATTCTTAAGCTCTTTTAAATCACTTTTTATTTTAATAATTTCTTCCTGTAATTCAGTTAGACTTTCTGCAATATCTCTTCTTAAAAGTCCTATTTCCATTTTATAATCATTTAATTCCTCTTTACTATCTTGTAACACACTTTGAAATGATATATTTAATGCATCATTTTCTTTATTTATATTATTTTCTCTCTTGATAACACGATAATTATAAACTATTAAACTGAATCCTATTATCAGTAATATTAATGGCATAAAACACCTCTGTTCAATGCACAATGCTTAATGCTCAATTCACATTTCACAATGCACAATTATTTGTTAAATTCACACTGCTCAGTTCACAATGCATAGTTATTTATTGAATGCACAATACACATTTATTCATTTACAGTTTTTAGTCCACAATTTATTATGCCACACTTCATGTTATATTTTCACACTTCGAAAATATATTTAATTTTTTAAGCCATAGCAAAATGTAATTCCAATTTTTTATATTCCAGTGCTTAAATTTTTAACGATTATCTACAACTCACAATCTCTTTTAACCTAATCAACACATATATCTCTGTCCAATCTTAATTATGAAATTTGAATTGTAAATTGTGCACTGTGAATTATATATTAATCAATATAATGCAATTTTCTCATGCACTCTCTCAAGCTACTAATAGCTCTACTATGTAATTGGCAAACTCTAGATTCGGAAACGCTTAATACTGTTCCTATCTCTTTTAAAGTTAATCCCTCATAATAATAAAGATTTAATACTATTCTATCTTTTTCTTTAAGGAGATCAATTGCCTTTGTTAAAATCTCTAGTTGCTCCTTATCTTGTAAGTGAGCATCAGGACTTGGACTATTTTTATCTTCTATAATTCCAATAAGGTTTACATCCTCATCATCCGAAAAAATTACATTTTCCAGTGATACCATTGAAATATAATTTATGTAATTTTCAATTTCTCCTACTTCACTTATAGATATCCCAAGATATTTTGCAATCTCATCATTAGTAGGTTCCCTTAATAGTTCTAACTGCAATGTGTCTATCGCTTTATTGTATCTATTTAGTTTGTCCATTGCCCCTTTAGATATAGGTCTATTTTTCCTCAGCTCATCTATCATAGCACCTTTTATTCTTATAGACGCATATGATGAAAATTTCATTCCTTTCGTATTGTCAAACTTATTTAACGCATCCATAAGCCCAACCATACCATAACTAACTAAGTCCTCATATTCCATGTATTTGTTCTTTCCAAACATAACCCTCGAGGCAATATACTTTACTAACGGGATATATTCTTGTATGATCTGCTCTTTTCCATCAACGTCTTTTAATGCGTGCATATCCTTATTACCTCCCCATAAACTCATTTCTCAATTTATATTCGCAAACTCTTTCAATTTTTACTTTTAAGCCATTAGAACAAAACTGGCCTTAAAAATCCAAAATTTAATTCACTAAATTTACATATTAGCTCTTTGCCTTCTCATTATTTCGAAAAGCTCTTGAATCATTTTTTCACTTTGAGCTGGAGTAATATCAATAAATCTTAATCCACACAATTTTTCTTTATCTGGAGTGTTTTCAATTCTTACAATATCACACTTAATTTCGACTTCAATTTTGCTTAATTTTAAGCTAACCAATATCAAATCTTCTTTAGTAATTTCTTCATTTATTTTAAATTTTAATCCACCAGCACTCAAATCAACCATTAATCCATCTTTATAAGGTATCTTAGGAATATCTTCCTCATCGATCCCAGTAATCTTTTTATATTTAACTGGATTTAATAACCCAACTCTGAAAAAATTCCTTCTTTGTATTTTTACAATATTAAATGGTGTTGAGATTTTATAGTATATTATGCTTCCTTCTTTACCTCTTGAAATTACTTCGCATGAAAAGTTAAAACATCCATTTTCACTTAAGTAAGTATTCATTTCGATCTTTTCTCCTGCGTGAAGCATTAAATAATCACCATCACAAACAGGAACATTCATTTTTAAAAAGTCATCCTCTACATCCATTATTAGAGCTTTATATGCTTTTTCTCCTATTATTACTTCCACTCTATCATTAACTTTTAAGTTAAAATTAAGCACCTTAAAATCCTCCTATGAAAATATATTAAATAATCTTTTAAACATTCCTTTTGCTCCATCTGATGAATCCACTTCTTGTCCCAAAAGTTTCGAAGCTATTTTTTCTATATCTTTAGACGCATCACAATTAGGATATAATATAACAAAAGGTTTTTGCTGCCTAACACTTTGCACTAATTTTTTATCTTCTAATATGCATCCCAAATATTCAACATCTATCTTTAAAAATTTAGTAACTGCCCTATTAAATTTATTATAAGTTTCTTCGCCTTCCTCTTTAGTAAAGGCTTTATTTACAATTATTTTTGCCTTAGTCTTGAGATTATAGTGATCTGTTGCTTTAATTAAACTATATCCGTCTGTTAACGACGTAGGCTCAGGAGTAGTTACAATAATTAATTCTTCTGAAGCTGCTATAAAAGATAAGACATCTTTATTAACTCCAGCTCCTGTATCCATTAATATATAATCATACTCATCCAATGTCTCGAGTTTTTCTATAAATAATTTCTTTTGATCTTCTTCTAATTCTTGAGCTTTACTTAAAGCAGACCCTGCTGGAATTAAATCAACGCCATTGGTTCCTGTTATAATTATATCTTTTATTTCCAATCCAGTAAATATAATATCAAATATATTGTGCTTGGGATATAATCCCATTAATACATCATCATTTCCCATACCCAAATCAGCATCAAAAATCAAAACTTTCTTTCCTTTATTTTGAAGTAATATTGCTAGGTTCACAACAAAATTACTTTTTCCAACTCCTCCTTTTCCAGACGTTACTGTTATTATTTTTGTAGTTGTCTTATTTATTTCTTGTTCTTCATTGTTAATCAATTTTCGTAATGATTCAGCCTGATCTAGCATAGAATCTCCTCCCCTAGGATAAAATTAGCAATTTCTTCCTTTGTAGGTACCATTATATCATCTGGAACATTTTGCCCTATAGTTACAAAGCTAACTGGCTTGTTAGCAATTTTAGCAATATTATATAAAGAACCATACACAGTAGTCTCATCAAGTTTAGTAATAATAATATTATCATACTCAAGCCCTGAATAGCCTGTAAGTATGGATTTTATATCACTATTTTTAGTAGTTGCACTTATTACCATATTTACATGGTCAGGGTTTGCTTTTTGTACAAATGCTCTAAGCTCTGAAATTTGCATCGCATTTTTGCTGCTTCTTCCTGTAGTATCTATAAGAACAACGTCACAGTTACTCATTGCTTCAATGGCATCTTCCATTTCCTTCATTGTAATTACAACTTTAAAAGGTATATTCATTATTTCTGCATATGTTTTAAGTTGCTCAATAGCTCCAATTCTATATGTATCTACTGTAATTAATCCTACCTTCTTTTTTTCGATAAGTGCAAGTCTTCCAGCAAGCTTTGCTATTGTAGTTGTTTTTCCTACACCAGTTGGCCCTACTAATACAACGCGCCCATTCAAGCTCTTAGTGGATACTAAGATATCTCTCTCAAAAACTTCTCTTAAAACTTCTACTTCATTTAAAGCCTCTCCAGAATTCATATTCTCTACTGACTCTATAACTCCATCCTGCAATTCTTCATCAATATCCAAACTTTTTAATCTTTCTTTTATAAAGCTTACTGATACATCTTCGTTGGACGTATTTTTTATAACCTTGCTTAATAAACTCTTTAATTCATTAACTTCTTTATGTATTGATTCTATATTCGCCTCATTATTTATGGCCTTATCTATATAATCCATTCCCTTTTGTTCTTTACTGCTATTTTCCATTTTTGTAGAACTACTTTTAATTTCCTGTTTATTAATATTTTCTTCGTATATATTATTACTAGACGCTTCCTTTTCAAGATTAGCATTATGTTCTAATATCTTATCTCTTATGGTATCAGCCTTAGGAATTTCTCTCAAATCTTTTGAAGCTGATACTTCATCCTGCATTAACTTTTTAATACTTTCTAATGAATTTTGAAACTCTTCATCCATTTTGTTGTACTTACTGCTGTACTTATTAGAACTACTATTGTCATCACTTTGTGAATTTTCAATAGCAGCTGTAACCTCTATCACTTTCTTAGAAAATAAGCCTTTTAGTCCTGGTTTTCTAACCTTTCTCTGACTTATTATAATAGCATCTTTTCCTAGTTCATATCTAATCCGAGTCAAACCTTCGTTCATATTTGCTACGAGATATTTTTTTATAATCATCTATATTCTTACGACTCCTTCACTATTAATTTGAACATCATTAGGTACTTCATTTAAAGAAATTACCATAATGTGAGGAAATACCATTTCGATTAACTTTCTAAATACAGGTCTTATATTTGGTGAAACAAGTATAAGAGGTTGATTGTTGTAAAAATAAACTGATTCTATAGTATTCTTTATTCCTGTAAGTATTTTGGTAGTTGTATCTGGATCTACTGTTGGGAATGACCCTTGCACTGATTTCTGAGTATTATTTGCTATTATCTCTTCTATACTTGGATCCAAAGTTACTACAGTAATTGTTCTATTTTCATCAACCACTTGATTACAAATCGTTCTAGCTAATGAGAATCTAACATATTCTGTTAGAACCTCTAAATCTCTAGTATTTTTAGCGTTATCTGCTAGAGATTCCATTATCGTAACAATATCCTTAATTGGAACTTTTTCTCTAAGTAAATTTTGTAGTACTTTTTGAAGTTCTCCGATACTTAGTAGATCTGGAATAAGTTCTTCAACAACTGCGCTATATTTTTCTTTCGCATTATCAACAATAAGTTTAACTTCTTGTCTTCCAAGCAATTCATATGAATGGCTCTTTATAGTTTCAGTTAAGTGAGTTACCATTACCGTTGTTGGATCAACTACAGTTAATCCCTTAATTTCAGCCTCTTCCCTTTGATCTTTATTTATCCATACTGCTGGAAGTCCAAAAGTCGGCTCAATTGTTTTTATACCTGGCATCTCTGAATTTTCTCCTGTTGGATCCATGCAAAGAAGCATACTCGGCATTAATTCTGAAGAAACAACCATGGTTCCTCTAATTTTTACTATGTACTCATTTGTCTTTAATTGAAGATTATCTCTGATTCTTATAGGTTGAACAACTATACCCATTTCTATAGCACATTGTCTTCTAACAGATGCAATTCTTTGAAGTAAATCTCCACCAGATGCCTCATCTGCAAGTGGTATAAGTCCATATCCAATTTCAACCTCCATTGGCTCTACTGAAATTAAATTCATAACATTTTCTGGCTCTTTACGCTCTGCTTGGATGATTTCTTCTTCTTCCGATACAAATTCTTGTATCTCTTTGGCAGCTGCATCTTTATAAAGCAGGTATGTTAACGTCCCCATTGCTAAAGATGCTGCAAAAAATGGAATTTTAGGCATACTAGGTATAATACCTAGAAATAACATAATCGCACTTGCAATTCCTGTAGCCACCGGAAAAGCTGTCAATTGAGTAGATAATGTATTTCCTAAATTTTCTTCACTTCCCGAACGTGTTACCAAAATACCTGACGCCGTAGATACTAATAGCGCTGGAACCTGGCTCACAAGACCGTCTCCAACAGATAAAATGGTGTATGTTTGAGCGGCAGTCGCAGCCGTCATATTTTTTTGAAGTACTCCAATGATAATTCCACCTATTATATTTATAATAGTAATTACAATACCAGCTATTGCATCACCTTTAACGAACTTAGACGCACCATCCATGGCCCCATAAAAGTCTGCTTCTGACTGCAAATCTTTTCTTTTCTTCTTTGCCATAGCTTCATCTATTATTCCAGAATTTAAATCAGCATCAATACTCATTTGCTTACCTGGCATTGCATCAAGTGTAAATCTTGCAGATACTTCTGCAACTCTCCCTGCACCATTCGTAATAACCATAAATTGAATTACTACTATAATCAAAAATATTATAATACCAACTACATAATTACCACGTATAACAAAGTTTCCAAATGCTGTTATAATAGTTCCCGCATCTGCTTCTGTAAGTATTAGTCTTGTTGATGATATGTTAAGTGCCAATCTAAATAATGTTGTAACCAGCAATAATGTAGGGAAGACTGAAAGCTGCAATACATTAGTTGTAAACATTGTAATTAAAATTATGATTATTGAAATTGTTATATTTAAAGCTAAAAGTAAATCTATTACCTGTTTAGGTAAAGGTATTATTATCATAAGAACTATCGCTATAACACCAAATGCAATTAATACATCTAGATTATCTTTTACCCTTAATTTTCTATTGCCAAACTCCAAAGATCAAACCTCCCTTTTGATCAATTCACAATGCACAGTTACGACTAAAATTCTTGCAATATTTTTAGAAATATTATGAAGAATTATTTTTGCAATATATATTAGAAATTCTGTAAGAATTTCAACTCAAATTGTGAATTGTACATTGTGCATTGTGCATTGCGTATTTAAATTTTATTTCTTCTTGAGCTTCATTACTACTACCAATATTTCCGCTACAGCTTGATATAAATCTTGTGGTATGTCTTCATCTATTTCCACCCTATCGTACATCAGCCTTGCAAGAGGCTTATTTTCGATAACCGGCACTTCATTTTCTTTTGCAATACTTTTTATTTTAAATGCCACATAATCAGCACCCTTCGCTACAATTTTAGGTGCCTCCATATCTTTTCCTTCTTCATATTTTATAGCAATTGCTAAGTGAGTAGGATTTGTTATTACAACCGTAGCATCTGCAACAGATTGCATCATTCTCTTCATTCCTAATTCTCTTTGTCTTTGCTTAATTTTCCCTTTTAGCTTAGGATCTCCTTCAGATTGTTTGTACTCATCTTTAATTTCCTGCTTAGTCATTCTCATCTCTTTATTATGCATTCTAACTTGTAAAAAGTAATCAATAGCTGCAATGATTACCAATACAATGCATATCTGCTTAAATATTCCCACAACTAAATTTTTAACTTCGTCGCTTAGGGAAGGTAGATATAAATTTGAAATTCCCAGTATACTCTGATAATTTCCTGCTATGTATTTATAACAAATAATTGATATTATAGTTATTATAATTAAATTTTTAGATAAGTCTACCATGCTTCTTTTTGATATCATATTCTTTAGGCCATTTAAAGGATTTAACTTTCCAAATGATGGTTTTAAAGGTTCAGCAGTTATTATAAAACCTGTTTGCAGCAAGCTTGCAATAATTCCTCCAACCATTATAGGTAATGCAAAGGGTAATAAATAACTTCCTATCTTTATAACAGTAGTAATTGCTAAATTAGAAATAGTTGCATTATCAAAATCTTTTATCATGGGAAAATTCAAAAAATAGATCAAAACATCTTTAAATCCACTTGTTAACATCCCCCATAAAGATGATATTAATAACGTACAAATAACCATTGTAATTGCTACAGATACATCCTTACTTCTTGCTATTTGTCCTTTATTTCTAGATTCTGACTTTTTCTTAGGTGTTGCTTCTTCAGTCTTATCATCACCAGCAAAAATTAGAACTAAAGGTACCGCAGGTATCAAATTAACTATTTCCCGGAAAATACTTGGTAGATTGTATATAGCTGTTCCAATTAACTTCAACATTAATGGAAGCAATATGATATATGTAATAAGTCCTAATAAATTTTTTATAGGCATTCCAAAAATCATGATTGGAATTGTTGGTACTGTTCTAGAAATCAATCCCAAACACACGTCAGTTATAACAATTATTAAAACTATTGGTATTGCTATTTTCACACCTAAAGCGAAATAGTCAAAAATAGTCTTCATAACCCCCATTAAGGTTTCTTGATAGACTATAGTTTTACCAATAGGAACTATCTTTGTGCTTTCCACCAGCATATTTATAACAACATGATGTCCATCAACTATAAAAAAGAAAGCTAAAGAAACAAAATATGATAAATTTCCAAGTAAAGTCGATGTAGTCTGAGTTGTTGGATCTAGCACTGATACCATTGAGAAACCTGCATGGATATCCATCCATTCTCCCGCCAGCTTTACCACTTGAAAAATCAAATTAGTTATATATCCCAATATTAAGCCAGACATTATTTCACTTATAGCATAAAACACCAACATGTAGCCACTATTTAAAGCACTCAATGTAGAATGATCTATCCCTGCTACAATTCCAAATGATAATATAAGTGAAAATACTCCTTGCATAATTTGTGGTGTTCCAGTTGGGAAAAATATTTGAACAGCTATAAAATATGATGTTATTCTCAAAAAAACTAGAAACAATGCAAGAAAGTAGGATATATCCACCATACTGTCCTACCCCCTATGTAATAACTTTTGAAATCAAATCAAAAATCCTATTTGTGAAAGACATAATTGTTTCAAGCATCCAACTCCCCAAAAATATTCCAACAATTGCTGCTGCTATTAATTTAGGAACAAAAGTTAATGTCTGCTCTTGTATTTGAGTTGTAGCTTGTATAATACTTATTGCTAACCCCAATACTAGAACTACTATTAATATAGGGGCTGATACTTTCGCCGCTGTTATTATTGTATCCTTAACTACAGCATTAAGCATTGTCTGTGTCATCTTATTTCACCTCACATAAAACTCTGTATCAAAGATTTCACCAGTAAATACCAGCCATCTACCATTACAAATAATATCAATTTAAAAGGTAATGATACCATTGTAGGAGGTAGCATGAACATACCCATAGACATTAAAACACTAGATACTACCATGTCTATAACTAAAAACGGTAAATATATTAAAAATCCTATTTGAAAGGCTGTCTTTAATTCACTTATCGCAAAGGCTGGGATTAATGTTGTAAATGAAACATTCTCTTTTGTCAAATTTTCTTTATCTACTCCACCTATTTCAACAAATAACTCTAAATCCTTTTCCCTCGTTTGTTTGAGCATAAATGATTTTAGAGGTTTAGATGCCTCTTCAAAAGCTTGATCCTGAGTTATTTTATTCTCCAAATATGGTTGTATTGCTTTAGTATTTACCTCATTATAAACAGGTTGCATAATAAATAAAGTCAAAAATATAGCAAGTCCTGTCAATATTTGATTTGGAACAGCTTGTTGTACTCCCATTGCACTCTTAAGAAATGAAAACACTACCACTATTCTGGTAAAAGATGTCATCATTATCACTATTGATGGCAATAATGCTAGGATCGTAAAAAATATTAATATTTTAATACTCGATACATAATCCTGCGGTGTGCTATTTCCGTCTCCAAAAGATACATTTAGTTGCGGCACGCTTGTACTACTTGGAGCTGCATATGCACTTATAGTGCAAAACATCATAATTCCAAGAGCCATCATGAAGGTAAATGCAATTCTCTTTTTATTATTTTTCATGCTTCTCTTCCTTTGATTTTATATTCTTTGTAATCTTAGAAAAGTTCTTTTTCGATTTTAATACTAAATTAGTATAATATTCTGCCATTTCCTGCGATGCTTTCTTTTTATCTTCTTCAATATTATCAATTTCTTCTCTTGATAACTCTGATAATTTTTCCATATGCCCTGCAGTACTAGTCATTATATATCCTTTTTCTCCGATTTTAACTATTAATATAGAATTATCTTTTGTTACTTGTACTCTTTCAATAACCTTAATATATTTATTATTATTAATAACATTAAATTTTGAATTTGCTAACTTAAAACTTAAAAATATTAATCCTAAAGTAACTCCCAAGGCCAAAATAAGCTGTACAATCATTCCTAAAAATCCAAAATTCATATCTCTTACCTACTGAATTATCATACTTTTAAATCTAACATCAGTAATCTTGCCTTTTGTTAAATCCTTATTAATAGAATCAATTAATTGTCTTTTTATAGCATCCCTATTCGCTACATTATTTAAATAATCAGCCTTTTGGCTCTTAAAGAAAAATATAATATCATCTCTTACAACCACTTGATTAGCTGTCAATTCTTCCTTTAGTTTAGTCTTAGTCTTATCATAGCCTAAAGCGAGTTCTCCCTTAAAAAATCTTTTACCACCTTCATCACCTAAATTTACTGTGAATTCAGCTAAATCCATATACTCATTTTCAACAACAACTTCTTGAGCATCTACTGTATTTTTAGTTTTCATAAATAAATACACTCCACCGAAAGCTGCTGATCCTAATACTAATAATCCTAAAATAAATAAAACTATCATAAGACCTTTTCCACTTTTACCTGACTTTTCACCTTTTTCTTTTTCCTTGTCCTTACCTTTTCCTAAAGCCACTATTACCACTCCTCACCACTTGCAACAATTAAAGTATTAACCTTTTTATTATTAGCTTTATTTTAATAAAGTCCCTATAATTATATTTTATAAGTAAAAATTTTGTTTTTGTATTTTATAACCGCCTGCCTAACTTCTTCTACGCTTTCAAGTACTATATATTTTCTTCCATTGGTTAATGTAATTATTGTTTCAGGCACTTCTTCTATCTTTTCTATATGATCTGCATTTAATATGAAGTGCTCATGGTTCATTCCAGTTACATCTATCATAAAATTCTCCCCCTTTAATAATAAACTGTACAGTTCACAATACACACTTAATTATTATTATATTCACTATATTATTTAAAGTATATAGGTTTTTTATAATACAATAACTTACCAATTGTGCATTGTGAATTGTGCACTATAGAAAAATATTACTTATAAATAAAATCCCCTGATAGTATTTAGTTGCAAGCTGGGCTTTCGCCCAGCCTGCTTTAATGTAATATTAATTATCTTTTATTATCTAGGTTATCTCATAAGCCCAGTAATTGTTTGTAGAATTTCATCTCCTGTAGTTACCATCTTTGATGCAGCTTGGAAACTTCTAGTTGCTGTGATCATATCTGTAAATTGTTCTGTTAAATCTACATTTGAACCTTCAAGAGCTCCTTGAATTAATGATCCGAAACCGCCTTGATTCCCTGTTGCAGTAGTTGTTGAAGATGACTTACTAGTATCTACCTTTCCAGTTTTATACACTATAGGTCCTGAGTTAGAAGAATTTATACACATATTACCGCCAAGATCAGTCAATCCTTCTGGATTTTTAAAACTTGCCATAGCAATTTGACCGATTGCAGCTCTCTTACCATCTCCTAATACAGCTGTAATAACACCATCTTTTCCGATTTCAAATTTCTTAACAGGCTGTGTTACTGCATCTGCCGCACCTGGTGTTCCTGAAATAGTAACACTATCTGGTATAACTAAAGGTCTCATTGTATTATCAGACACTGCTAAATCTTTAGAATCTGCGCTTACATAATTAGCATTTATAACGTTATTATTTTGATCATAAGCTAAACTTTTAACACCATTATTTGAAGCGCTAGTTAGATAATATCCCATTACCCTATGTCCATCAGATGTTAATAAATTTCCTTGGTAATCTAGTGTAAGATTTCCATCCCTTGTGAACAAAGTTTCCGAAATTTGGCCAGCCGCATCAGAAGCTGCTGTATCTGGTTCACCTGTAGCTTGATCAGCACCAATTCCAGAATTCAAATCGCCTTTAGATACTACTAGGTATCCATCACCATCAATACATACATCAAGGCTTCTACCTGTTGATAATGCATTACCTTGTCCCATAACTTTGTTAATACTTGAAAGTTGTGCTCCTAACCCTATCTGCTTAGCATTTGTACCTCCAAGTACTGAAGTCGGTGCTGTTGCCTCAGAAGAATTTTGATAAAGCATATCCTTAAATCTTGCACTTGAAGATTTAAAAGCTGTTGTTCCTACGTTTGCTATATTATTACCTATAACATCCAATTTAGTTTGGTTAACCTTCATTCCGCTTATCCCAGAATACATACATCTTAACATAAACATACCTCCCAATCTTTTTTCAATTTATATAACTTGCTTCTGTCGATCCACAAGTTCAGGCTTCCGTAACCAATTCACAATTATCAATTCCTAATTCACAATGATTGTACATTGTGAATTGTGCATTGTGAATTATGCATTGTCTAAAGGTCCAGCCTATAAAATTACTACGCTATCTACGTT
This sequence comes from Clostridium beijerinckii, assembly GCF_036699995.1. Taxonomy (NCBI): domain Bacteria; kingdom Bacillati; phylum Bacillota; class Clostridia; order Eubacteriales; family Clostridiaceae; genus Clostridium; species Clostridium beijerinckii. The sequence continues at coordinate 4,561,707 of NZ_CP144906.1, forward strand.
CGTAAATATATTATCTTTCGCTCTATCCTTTTCTACAGCTGTTATTAGAGTCTTGTTTTCAACACTAGCAATTAATGCAATATCTTTATATAACATAACTGTATTTTTAGAATTTTTATCCTGAGCTATTTTAAAACCCTTTTGTATTTGTTCCATATCTTCTTTAGTAAAATTAATCTCATTTAATCTTGAAGCAGCATGCTTTGATACAGTAAAACTCTGATCTTTACTTTTAACACCATCTAGTACATCCTGAAATTTTGCTTCCTTCTGTTTGCTATTAGGATTATTGCCTACAGCCTTTTGAGAATTTGCAAACTCCCCAATATTCCCTACAGAATAAGCTTGTCCATTAATAATTCTATAACTCATTTATACACCTGCTATTTTAGCTAGAATTGCATTTTCTGCATCTGTCGAATTATTAGTTGCACTTGAAATTGTATTTATTGTTCCATTTGAAGATGCACTCGTAGTATCACCTGCTGTTCCTGTATTAGTATTAGTATTTGTAGCGCTATTTGCTGTTTTACTATTTGTATTAGTATCTGTAGAACTAGAATCAGAAGTTGTTCCGCTGCCACTAGAATTACTGTTACTTGAACCGTTTGTACCCGTTTCACTTGTACTTCCATTAGCAGTATTGTTATTTAAATTTACTTTCATATCATCATCTGCCAGATCCCCAGCTCTTACTATATCTCCATAATCGTAAGTCTTAGTTTCTCCTGTTGACTTCCCATCATCATCCAAAACATCAACTTTTATCTTTACAGTAGCACCACTAACAGTATCAATATAAGCACCAGTAATCTTTCCTTTTATTAAAACAGTCTTCTTTTTATCATCTAAAGTTGCAATCACAACTTTTTCTTGTTTATCTGCTAAAGCTGAAGCGGCTAAGAAATCAGAATTAAGAGCAGTTCTACTATTTGCGTTAGTATTTGAATCAGTTGTTTGTACAGTTCCAATTATATTTTCAACTGCAATTTTTGCTTCTTTCCCATTAATTAACATTCCTAAATATGTTCCACCAGATTCTTTCAATACCTGAGTTACATACCCCTGTATATAAGAGCCATTGTCGTCTTTTTCATTGGTTATTACTGTTCTACCAATCATTTGCTGGTATGCTGAGTCTGACATAGTAGTATTTAAATTCTGCATTTGTTCCATTGATGCGAATTGAGCCATCTGACTTACATATGCACTTGAATCTTGATTTTGGGTTGGATCTAAATTACTTAATTGAGCAGATAATATCTTTAAAAATGAATTTTTATCCATAGTATTATCATTTTTCTTTAAGATCTTAGTTCCATTCGCAGTTGTACCTGAACTTGCAACATTTACTGTCGAATCATTTAATGGACTTAATGTAGTACTCATACTTATACCTCCTATGCAAAAAATTCTATATTATTATCATTAGCTTCAATATTCTCCACTAAATCTTCTTCACTAGATGCTAAATTATTTGCTGCATTACTATTTCTAGTATTGTTTCTTCTTTGCTCTTCTGAAAGCTGTCCGCCAAAACTTTGTTCACTAAAAAATGTAGTATCATCTTGATAAAGTTCAATATTTACATCCGCTATTTTTAAATTTTGCTCTCCAAGCTGCTTTTTAATATCAGATAAATTTTGAGAAATTAAAGCAGTTGTATCTTTTGAATTAGCTTTTAAATTCGCTTTTATTACTCCATCCTCTTGAACCAGCTTTATAGTTATCTCACCTAAATTTCCAGGATTGACTTTTACAGTTAATTCCTTAAGTGAATTAGTGTTCATAAACTTAACGTCTTTTATTAAATCATCAACAAAAGTAGCCTTATTAATCGTAAGTCCTCTAGTATTATTTACACCTTGATTCTGTATTGTTGAAGTTCTAGATGCAAACAAATTGATTTTATTTAATGAGTCATCTTTATTATCATCAATTAAAGAATTTAAGAACTTCTCCTCTTTTGAAGTTGTCGGAGTGTTATTTTTTGATGCTGAAGAATTATCACTTTCACTATTATCTTGAGAATAACTTTTACTTAACATATCTTCAAGTGTTAAAACTTTATTACCTGCATTCTGCTTATTTTCTAGCAAATCAGATATTTCAGACATTATTCCTTTTAAACTACTTTTAGTAGATTCTGTAGCATTTTCTTTAATAGTACCATTTAAATTTCCTAAAAGCTTTTCCATTAAGTTTAGTGAATTAGAATCTAGCTTACTCTTTACAGAATCATTTTTTAGCAATTCCATTATCTTTTCCATAATACCATTTAAACCACTATTAGATAGTGTGCTGTTAGTTCCATCAACCCCAACTTTAGAATTAATTGCTCCATTGGCATTTACGTTATCTTGTTTTATCCCCAATTTAGCAAGTAAGCTTAACAATTCTGATAATATATCCTTCAGTTTATCCTTTGAGGCTGACTTACTTTCCTTTTCTAATTCCTCAAGCTTTTCATTTAATTCTTTTGCATCCTTATCAGTATCTTTAACTCCAGTTGAATTTTGTTTTTCATTTGCAGAAGATACATATCTATCCTTTTCATGAGCTTTAGAATCACTTTTTGATTTTAATACATCTCTAAAATCATCTTTCCTAGAAGTGTATGAATTATTTAGTGTCTTAGTAACTTCAGAAGTAGATTTGCTTGCAAAATTTGTATTAGAAGTAAATGACTTCACCATACTATCTAAGCTGTTTGACGAACTATTTGAATCTTTTGTAGCTGTAACCATTATTTTCACCTCCTTTCAAGTAGTCCAATTCTATAAATTGAAATTTAATTAAAATTAGCTCCATCTCTACCTCTAAATCATAAATTAATATTTTTAATTTTTCTGATTTCTTACATATGCATAAAGAGCTAACTCATCAATATTGATTTGTTCTATTCTATCCTGCTCTTTTACATATTCAGAATACTTCTTTTCTTTTAAGGTCTGAACAGTCTTTCTTTCCATCTGTTTAGCCGTTAAATCTTTTCTTCTATTTTCAATCTCTTGATTTTTGACCGCTAAATCCTTCTCCGCAGATTTTATTCCACTTTGAACACCTTGAATGTAATATCTTTTTAATTTCTGATATACAACATCCTCATTGGGAGATATACCGTTATATTTTTGGTAATTTGCCTTAAGTTCTTCTAATTTTTCTTCAATCTTCTTTTTCTCTCTCTGACTCTCAGTAAATAATCTTTTACTTTCTTCCTCTTTTTCCATTCTCATTTCAAGGAGCTTTTCTAAGCCAAACTTAAATCTCTCAGCCAAAATCCCACACCTTCTTCTTATAATTCACAATTTACAATGCACAATGCACAGTTCACAATGCACAATTTACAATACAGTGCCCAATTCAAATTCACAATTTGCAATGGACAGTGCACAATTCACAGTTTATCTTTGAGCATTCGTCATTGTTACTTTGAATACAACTTGCCACTTCCCACTTGTAACTTTCAACTTACCATCCATCACATCACTTGCAACTTGGCACTTTACTCTTGTATCTTTCAACTTTCCACTCATCACTTGCGACTTTCAGTTTGCAACTTGTAACTGCTCCTGACTATTTAAACATTGATATTAAGGAATTTTGTGTACCTTCAAAAGACGTTTTTTCATCAATTCCCTGACATAGAAAATCATTTAATGCCTCATTATAGTTAATTGCCATATCAATCTTTTTATTACTTCCTTTAACATAAGCCCCTATATTTATTAAATCCTCAGAGTCCTTATAAGTTGCTAAAAGATCTCTTGCCATAGATGCAGCTTCTTTGTGTTCTTTTGGCGCTATTGTATTCATAAGTCTACTAACGCTATTTAAAATATCAATAGCTGGATAATGATTTTTATGAGCTAAAGCTCTTGATAAAACTATATGCCCATCTAATATTCCTCTAACAGCATCTGCTATAGGCTCATTAAAATCATCTCCATCAACAAGCACTGTATAAAAAGCAGTTATTGAACCATCTATAGATGTTCCAGATCTCTCCATGAGTTTAGGTAATTTAGCAAATACTGAAGGCGTATACCCTTTAGTAGCTGGCGGCTCCCCTATTGCAAGTCCAACTTCTCTTTGTGCCATTGCAAATCTTGTAACTGAATCCATCATAAGAATTACTTTTTTACCCTTATCTCTAAAGTATTCAGCAATAGCTGTAGCTGTCAATGCTCCTTTGAGTCTTATTAATGCCGGTTTATCTGATGTAGCACACACTACAACAGATTTTTTCATACCTTCTGGTCCTAGATCTTTTTCTATAAATTCTAGAACCTCTCTACCTCTTTCACCTATTAGTGAAATAACATTAACATCAGCTTTTGCTTCTCTTGCTATCATTCCTAGTGTAGTACTTTTTCCAACTCCACTACCTGCAAAGATGCCAATTCTCTGCCCATCCCCACAAGTCAAGAAACCATCTATTGCTCTTACTCCAGTAGGCATTATTTCCTTTATTCTTTTTCTCTTTAATGGATCTGGCGCATCATTTTCTAGTGAATACTCTTCCCCATCCATAGATATACTGTCGCAGTCTAAAGGATTCCCAAGCCCATCTATTATATGTCCAAGTAGCTTATCTGAACATTTTACACTTAGCGGCTTACGTTGTGGTACAACTCTACATCCAGGTGAAATTCCTATAAGCTCATCAAGAGGCATTAATATTACAAATTCATCTCTAAAGCCAACAACTTCACAATTTACTGGAACATTTTTCTCATTATATATTATGCAAAGTTCACCTACAAAAGCCTTAATGCCTTGTACTTCAATAGTAAGTCCTATTACTTTCTTAACAACGCCTTCACTATATATTGTTGAAGTATCACTTGCTTTTTTAATAAGTTTATCGAAATCCAAGTCTAAATCCAGCATTTATAACTACTCCTTTACAATTCTCAATGCACAGTGCAAAATTCACAATTATTGATAACCCCTAAAGTTTTTTAATTTTTATAAAAACTTGTTCCTAAATTGTGAATCGTGAATTATGAATTGTGAATTATTTATCCAAATATTGCTTTTCGCATTTGTTCCATTCCAATATCCACGCCTACTTTTACTATACCACTGTTTTTTTCCAAAACTGCATTTCCCGGTTCCATAAAATCATCTGCAAGTACAAAGATTTCATTTTTTATATTGTATGATACCTTCCATCTTTCCACCTGCAATTTTAATTCTTCAACATGGGTTGAATTCACCTTTAAAATAACATTTTCTTCTCCTTTTGAGATCTTAAAAGCTTCTTCAATAATATTATTCATCGCTTCATTGGTACTTAGTGTTTTCTTTGTAATATTTTCCGCAATTTCTAGTGCCAACTTTACTATTTCATTTTTCTTACTTTCTAGATATCTCTCGTAATTTTCATGAGCAGATTTTAGCATCAATTCTGCCTTATTAACAATATCTGCCGCCTCTGCTCTTGCACTTTCAATTGTTTCATCATAAGCTTTCTTATATCCATCATCATATCCATTTTCTAATCCTTGAGCATATCCTTTTTCATATGCTTTTTTTTCTGAAGCATTGGCATCCATTTGTGCTCTTAAAACAATAATCTGCTTTTCATTTTTAGCATCCTGTATTATCCTTTGCCCAATATCTTCATACCTTTTTAGAAGTTCTTCAGGATCAATCTGTGGAGCTTTTACTACAATTTCTTCTTCCTCTTTTTCCTCTTCTATTTCTTCAGATACTGCCTTTTTACTAATATACTCTGTTGAAATAACTTTACTTGTTCCTGACTTTGCAAAGTCCTTTTTTATTAATCTATACGATGATTGCATCTTCTCCACCTCTTGCAATGATGATTTCATTAGCATCATCTAACCTTCTAATAACAGAAACAATCTTTTGTTGTGCTTTTTCAACATCCATAAGCCTTACTGGTCCTAAGAATTCCATATCTTCCTTTAATGAAGCAGCAGCTCTCTTAGACTGATTCCTATATATAGAATTTGCAACTTCATCAGAACATCCCTTAAGTGCAAGTGCAAGATCTCCAACTTCCACTTCTCGAAGAATTCTTTGGATAGATACATCATCAAGAGAAATAATATCTTCAAATACAAACATTGAGCTCTTAACTTTATCTGCAAGCTCTGCATCTTCTCTTTCTAAGCCTTCTGTAATATTCTTTTCTGTTGTTCTATCAACTGCATTTAATATGCTAACTAAAGTTTCTACACCACCTAAAGTTGTCATTTCAGTTCTTACTACTGAAGATAGCTTACTCTCAAGTACGGCTTCAATTTCTTTAATTACCATTGGTGACGTATTGCTCATAGTTGCTATTCTATAAGCAACTTCACTTTGCGTCTCTTCTGGGAGCTCTGCCATAACTTGTGCTGCTTTATCTGGCTGTAAGTAGCATAGAATTAAAGCTATAGTTTGAGGCTGCTCTGATATAATTACATTTAATAATTGATGAGAATCTGCCTTTCTTGCAATTGAAAAAGGTCTGTATTGAGCCGTTGCCTCTGATACTTTATCAAGTATTTCGCTTGCTCTTTGAGTTCCTAATGCTTTTGACAATAATGTTTTAGCATAATCCATACCGCCTTCAATTATATAATCTCTAGCTTTATTCATTTGATAAAATTCATTTAATATTTCTTCCCTTTGTTCTGGAGTAACAGACGTAATATTAGCAATTTCATAAGTTATTTTTTGAATATCCGCCTCTGGTAGCTTTTTCAATATCCCAGATGAGGCTTCAGGTCCAAGAGTTATAAATAATATTGCTGCTTTATGCACCCCTGTCAATTGACTTGGTTCTTTTGACATAGCCATCACCTCTCATTTTCAGTCAACCATGACTTGATTATTTCTACTACTTGATCTGGTTTTTCTGTTGCATATTTCTTTATCTCTTCTTCTAAATGTGATTTTTGAGTCTTAGCCTCAAATTCTATTGGTTCAAAGACATCATCTGGTTCTTTAGGTAATATAGTATCATCAATTAAAGTATTTAATAATTGTTCATTTTCTTCTTTCTTCTTCTTTCTTCTCTTTGCAACGAAGAAAATAATAATACCTAAAAGCAATGCTCCTAAAATTCCTGCAGCAATCATCATCTTATTCTTACTAGATGTAGCTGCCTCTGCATTCATAGCATCAATTTCTGACTTAGCTTGATCTTGAGCCGTTGTATCAAATGCCATTCCAACCACAGAAACCTTATCTCCTCTAAGTGTATCTAATCCAACTGCATTTCCAACTGCATTTTCTAATGTTTGTTGTGTTGCGGCATCTAAATTTCCATCTACCATAACTGACGCTGTAAGCCTTTTAACTTCACCTGGTGCACTAATAACTTTAGATTCACTCTTACCTACTTCATAATTTGTCTTCTGATCCTCTTTACTTGAAGTTGAAGGATTATTATTTGTAGCTGTAGTTGTGTTACTCATATTATTATCAACAGGACTTTGACTTGCAGTTGTTGATCCTGAATTATTTGTTTCCTTAGAATTTTCTTGGCTTACAATTACTTTATTCGGATCTACTACTGTTTGTGTCTTTTGTTTTGAGTCAAAATCTAAATTCACATTAACAGTAGCCTTAACTTTACCTTTACCAACGATTGGCTCCAATAAACTAACAATTGCCTTTTGCATTCTATCTTCATAAGATTTTTCGGCATCTTGTTGCTTTGATATTGTTTCAGAGCTTACTGAATTACCTTGATCAGAATTTATATCCTTAGTAAGTAAATTCATGTTATCGTCTATAACATCTATGTTTTCTCTAGGTATGTTTTCAGTTGCCCCAGATACTAACGCTACTATCGATTTAACCTGATCTTCGCCAATAGTTGTCCCTTTTTTTAATTTTAGATAAACTGCTGCTTTTCCAGGTTCTTTGTCCTTTACAAAAACAGAATCCTTAGCTTCAGTTATATGTACTCTTGCTTCTTCTACTTGTGGAAAACTTTTTATTGTCTTTTCCAACTCACCTTGCTGCATTCTAACTTTTTTTATTTTAAATTCTTCATCCGTCATTCCAAAGGAACTTCCACTATCCATTAATTCATAGCCTTTACTTCCAGATGTCAAAGTTGGTGCTAGCTCCAACCTTAATTTATCCACTTGATCCTTAGGAACCCAAATCGTATTTGTGTTACTATCTATTTTAGTATCAACTTTTTTTTCATTTAAACTATTAACGACAGTTTGAGCATCAGCTGCATCAAGATCAGAAAATAGTACTTGATATTTGTTAGAAGATGAGTAAAAAATCCCACTTATAATTGCAATAATAACTGCCACGATTGCTACTATTATAGCAGCTTTTATCTTCTTATTCTTGGATTTAAACTTTTCCAAAAGCCCCTTAACTTTTTCTAAAAGTTTTTTCATTATTAAGCTCTCCTCACCTTACTACAATTGCAACCTCGATAATTGATTATATCCTTCCAATAACTTGTCTCTAGTTTGTGCTAAAAACTGAAGACTCAAACTAGCCTCCTGATTCTTAACCATAACTTCATCAATATTAACATCATCACCTTTAATAAACTTTGTTGCAGTTTCATCAGCTTGTGTCATCTTACCGTTGGTATCATCTACTGCCTTTTTTAAGACATCTCCAAAATTAACTGAGTTATTGCTTTCATTATTGCTCTTGCTATTATTAATATCTTTAAATTTATTATTAAATATAATTTCATTTTGTGCAAACTTATCTTCTATTCTCATTTTTCATCCCCCTACTTACCAATTTCTAAAGCCTTTGAAAACATGCTTTTTAAAGAATTAAAAGTATCAACATTTGCCTCGTAAGATCTAGTTGCTACCATCATGTCTGCCATTTCATTTAATACATTCACATTTGGCATTGTAACGTATCCATTACTATCTGCATCTGGATGCGTTGGGTCATATACCTTTCTTAAAGGTGATGGATCATTTTCAATTTTAACGGCTTTAACTCCAGCCATATTTTTATTAGCATCAAGGGCCTCTTGAAATACAGCTACTTTTCTTACATATGGTCCTTTACCATCTGCACTTCTTGTTGTACTTGCATTAGCCATATTAGACGTTATAGTATCCATTCTTAATCTTTCTGCTGAAAGACCAGTTGCACTTATTTGCATAGAAGTAAATGCATTCATTTATAATCCTCCTTTATCTAATCAATAATTCAAAGTTTATTAGCTTATCTAAATATAAATTCTAATCAAGGTATTATTTACCATTATTTAATAACTGTCTTCAAACTATTAAATTTACCATTTATTTGAGTTATTAAAGCATTATATTTAAGTGTATTGGCTGCTTGATTTACTTTTTCAATGTCTAAGTCAACATTGTTTCCATCACTTCTCATACTGGTACTCTTATCCTGTTCAATTGATATATTATCACCACTATTTGAATCACTACTTGAAAGGTGACGTAGATTAGTGCGTTTTAACTCTAATTTTGAGAAATCTCCTTGGTTCTTTAAATTTTCCTCGAATACTACATTAAATCTCTTATAATCCTTCGTATTGACATTTGCCATATTATTAGCAATTGTTTTGGCTCTAACATTTGAGGCTTTAATTCCTTGTTTGATCAATTCATAAGTAGCATCTGAACTGATAGATTGTATTGCCATAAATTCACATCCTTACATTTCGCCTTATACTTGTATAAATATCTAAAACTTTCAGTACAAATATTTTATTCTACACATTATTAGAAATATATAAAATAAAATGCTTTTTTCCTCACAATTTTCACCTAAGTAAAATATTACATTTTATTTTAACTAATTAATAATTTAATTATAGAATAACTATGCAATTTTATCTATAATTTTTTGAAAAATGTTTTCCAATTTATTTACTAATTCCGATTTTTTTTGGTTTTATTGTAATATTCCCCCACATAATAAATCTTCTAAAATAAATTAAATGTCATTTTTAGACTTTCTGCAGTATTTATCCGTACTGTGGCCTACCATATATCTAAAAAATAAAAGGTGTCTATAAATTATAGGCACCAAAAATATTTAAAGCAAAATAAATATAAACTTTATTAATATGTTACAATTCACAATACACATTTCTCAATTCATAATTACAGCTAAAATTCTTGCAATATTTTTAGAATTATCATGAAGAATTATTTTTGCAACATATATAATTATCTTATGCCTAGTTTTGCAATACTCGCATGTTAACAAATAATAAAAACAAATCAAACAAAATGAAAGATCTTATTTTTCAATATTCTTCATTAATATTCGAGATAACAATAACACAACATTAAATAAGTTCAATTAGCCTTGAATATAAATTTTTTCATGAAGCTAAGAACTAAGTTTCACTTTATATTTTGGCAACCTGACAATCATAGAAAATAAAATTCCCCTTAGACTCATGGCTTTGCGGCCTTATTTTTCAATAAGTGTGCTAGTATCAATATAATTTGTCCTTTTAAATTATAATGTATTTTGGTTTATTTCACCACAGTTATTTTTAATTTTCGATAAAGTTGTTAAATAAATTATAAATTTCATTATAATTTGTTCAATAATTTCAAATAATTCAATTTTGTATAAATATAAACCTAAGATTTCACAAACTCATACATTAATCACTATAGTTCAAAAAAATAAACTATAGTAAATTCTGATAATCAAAATTTACTATAGTTTATTTAATATTCATTCCACTTAATAAATTATTTCACATTAGCCAAAATGTTTAGGCAATCTTTAGGAAAATTATTACTTTGTGCCATTAATCCAATTGAAGAATTAACTAACAGCTGACTTTTCGAATATTTCATCATTTCTTCTGCAATATCTGCATCGCCAATTCTACTTTGAGCTGTTTGAATATTAATATCTTTACTACTTAAATACTCTGCAGTACCTTCTAACCTGTTTTGTAATGAACCATATGTACTTCTGATTTCTCCTACCATTTTAATAGCTTTATCAACAGATTCAAGTGACGAATCCACATTATTTATATCTAGCTTATCAACTCCTAAATTAGATGTACTTAAATCAAATATAGGAATATCGATACTCTCACCCGACATATTTCCAATGGCAGATTTTATTGTTTGGGTAGGATTTAAATTCAAGCTTGAAGCACTAGTACAAGATAACTTAATTCCATTGAACTCTGTATTATTTGCTAAAGAATTTATATCGGCTTTAATGCTATCAATTTCAGTCTGAATATTATTTTTGTCAGAATCAGTTAAAGTTCCCGAACCAGCACTAACGGTTAATTCCTTAATCCTAGATAAATTATCATTTATTTCCTGAAGAGAACCATCAAATGTTTGCATCATTGAATTAGTATCTTGAACATTTTTACTTGCAGCGTCATTTGTTAACACCTGTATCTTCAAGGTCTCGTTCTTTCCAATCTTTCCAGGATTATCTTTTGCTGAACTTAATTTACTTCCAGTACTTATATTATTAAGAGCTTTAGATTCATCTGTGATTCTAACTTTATATGTTTTATATATACTTAAAGAAAACATATTATGTGCAAGCCTCAATTTATAACAACCTCCTTAATCATTTACAATAAATATTACTAAATTTATACTCTTATATCAATATTGTTGCCCTTACTATCATCCATTGCCATGTTATCATTTCCCACCATATTTTCTATTTGATCGCTTACTATCTTACTTCCATCATTCATAGCCATTTTCATAACTGATATTGACACTGAATTTTGAAGTGATAATTGATGCATAGCCACTGACATTTCAGCTATATCCATAGAATCAAATCCTTTCTTTTAATAATTTTATAATGTCAAAAGATAGATTACTATATCATCATCCTTAATAATTTATTATCGTAAACATTAAAAATATCTTTACCTACCCTTAAAATATAAATCTGAAAATTATATTATTACATCTATTAATATTCTATTTTTAATCAAACTATAATTCTTAATCAAGCCTTTTCTTTGCCGGCTCATATTCACCACACATCCTATAATATCCTATAGCTTTTTCTCTAAATCCTAATACATCATATATAATTCCTATGTTATAAAATGATTTATATGTAGTTATTCCCCCAACTTTGCATTCCGAAAAATTTGTACATTTTAAAAACATCTCAATTGCTTTCATAAAATTGCCATTATTCATATGTATAAGTCCCATTAGGAAATAAAAATCTGAAGAATTTGAGTAAATCTCAAGATAATTTTCTAAAATTAGTGCGTCTGAGTATCTACAGTTATTAATTAGAGAGTATCCATAAGTTTCTATCAAGTCCTCAACATACTCTAGTCTAGAATCCAACTCAAAAGTTAATGCCTTTTCAAAATATACACAGGAATTCTCATAGTCTTTTCCCATGTAATACGATTTCCCTAACTGATAATAAATATATGGGTCCTCTTTATCCTTTTTAACAGCATCCATTAGCATACATATGTTTCTTTTAATCTTATCAGTTCTATTTAGCACTTCATATGTATACCCTATATGTTCTACAGTCACGCTTACATTGTCCGACTTATAATTGTTACCTTCTAAATCTGTAATCTGTTCATGAATTGATCCACTATACTGAAAATAATTTTTATTAAAAAGTCTATTTATTCTTTCAACATATTTCTTATCGGCGCCAGAATCCCCCATTATATTGATTCTTTCAATTCTTCCAACATTATTTCTATTTAAAGGTTCATTTATAAACTCATTTATTTTCTCCCTTGAAAAATTCAAAATAAACTCATCTGCATCAAGTATAAGCACCCAATCATTTAAGGCCTTAGATATAGAGAAATTTCTAGCTTTTGAAAAATCACTACACCACTTAAAATCATAGATTTTATCAGTAAATTCTGCTGCAATAGTCTTTGTTTTATCTATAGATCCAGTATCTACTATAATTATATCCTCTATGAAACCAACTACCTTAGATAGGCAACGTCTAAGATTTTTCTCTTCATTTTTAACTATCATACACAAGCTTAACATATTGGTTTACCCCATAATCTTTTATTAATAATCTATTTCTATATTTTCTGTTTTTCTACTCTCCCCATCTAGCGCTCTTATTTGTTGGGCCAGATCATTAATTTCCATATTCATTTCTTCAACTTTATTTGCATTTAAATTTAATTCTTTTGCTTTTCCTATTATCTCTCTCATTTTTAATAACCTTTCTTCAATGATATCTAACATTCTAATTCTATATTTTATCCATTGAAGTTCAGCTTTTAATTCTTCCTTTAATTCTTCTCTTTCATCCATATTTTTATTAACATCCTTCAGATTTATCCAATATCTCTTTCATTTTTTAACTTAAACGCCATATTCATTCCACTAAAAAAACTCTGATCACTCCACAGATAATCCCATTCTCCAAATCTTCCGATGCAATTTATTCCAATTTTGTTTAAGTAATTACGAACTATTTCCCTGCACTCATATATATTCTTATAAAAAACAATATTGGCATACTGTATACTTTTTACATCTATAAAAAGTATATCATTTTTATCTGCTATTTTCATTTCAACTATACATTTTTCTATATGCTCACATAAATCATTATCATTCATAGCATTTTTTTTATATGGTGATTCATACACTTCAAACTGCATAGAACTATATCCGTTTGGAACATTATGTACTGATTTTAAGTTTGGGGAATGTGCTCTTGCTGGTAAAATATCCTCATCATATATATAGAACCATAATTTATTATTAATGTCTGGTCTTCTAAATCCTACAGATATTATTTTCATAGATGTAGCTATCAACTTTTTAGAAGCATTGACCACTTCATCCGGAACATCTTTTAATATTTTAATTAGTTCTGGCAAAGGAATACTGCTTATTAAATTCTCATAATAAACTCTGCTATCATCACTAAATTCAACATACCTATGTATTCCATCGATTAATATAGCTTTCTTATTTAATTTGATATCTAAATCCCGAATTAATGGATTTAAAAAGCTTTTGTATCCACCAATCTTTGGATATCTCATTTCTTTTACATAATATACATCTTTCGTATTATCACTCATAGCACCATGCAGTATTTCTTCTATATTAGGGCTATACATTCTATTATTTATCCATTTTGTTTCTAAATTCCTTGCATCATCACACCAGTATTTTTTTGTGTATATCTTTGGAAACTTATCAGAAATATATTTGCCATATTGTGCATAAAGCCATTCTTCATAGTTTTCAAAATCTTGTTTTGAATCTTCTCTTTCCAAAAATGATTTTATACATTGTACTTTTTCGTCAGTCGATAATTTATATAAATTATTTTGGACAGGGTGCTTAATCCATAATCCATTATAGTAATTGTATGGCTCTGGATTATATTTAAAATAATCTGTTTGATGAAAAACCTCTCTAACCTGTTCTGATTTTGCAAAAGATAAATGAAGACCTTTATCAAAAGTAAAATTATTTATTTTTGTGCTGCCACACAAACCACCATAATCATCATCTTTTTCATATACAGTACATGAATCACTTCCTAAAAAATAGCCACAAGCCATTCCAGCAATTCCTCCACCTAATATAACGTACTTACCCATAATTGTTCCTCCAAAATATTTTTCCTTATTAATTATAATTCGAATAAATTTCCATTTACTTAAATATTATATATGATAATAGGCATCAATACTATTATTGATGCCCATTATCATATATCTATTTCTGTAAAATCTTTGTTTTTACTACTATACTTATAACCCTGTCACTTTTTCAAATAGCAATGAGGCTTCATACACATTTGTAACACCATATTTAGATGCATCCAATACCTCTCCACCATTTTCCATAGGACCTTCTTTATAACTCTTTCTTTTTACAACCTCATCCTTTTTTTCATCATCTATTTTCCTTGGCATAATAGCCTTTTCATAAATATTTTCATCAAACCATTTTAGAAATTCATCGCCATGCTTTGAAGCAGTATATCTAAAATAATGCAATTTCTTATCAAATAATACATCTCTTATATCCAACTGCATAATGCATTCCGTAAACATTTGCTTCCAATTCAATAAATTATCTAGAAATTCTTCAGAACATGCACCTCTAGCAATTGCCCTTAATATGCTGTTATATAAAGAACTTATATCTGTTGTTACTTCAGGCATTAACCTTTCTACATACGAAGTAGAGAATCCACCAATATTACTAGTTTTTATAACCTCATCCATTCTACTATTACTATCTTCAATTTTAGTAGCAGCAGAATTAGACTGTGCTCCTACTGAAGCTCCTGTCATGCCAGCAATAGTCAATGGATATTTAATATTTGTTATGTGACCATTTATAGAAATATTAATAACTCCTATATATAAATCTTGACATATTCCATCCCATAATCTACCCGTCTTATTGAGTAGCGTATTTAGATAGCTCCTTCTAAATCCAGAATTAATATATAACAAAGGCAAACCGTACATTGATTTTGGATCTTTAAGTATCATTGCCCAATAATCATTTTTATTAACATTATATACTAAGCAATTATTTTTCTCATATTTCGAAGGAATAATAAATTGATTTTCTTGTCCTCCATTAAATCCAGGCCATGCATAGAAACCTCTTTCCCATTGAAATATCTCTTCATCTGGGTATTTCTCAAGAACATTCTCCAATACTTCTAAAGACCATGGAAGCATAGCATCATCAGAACCAATTGATATTATAAATTCACCTTTTGCTTTTAAAAATGCAAATTCAAAGCTCTTTGGCAGATGTAAATCTCTAGGCGTTTTATAGTATTTAATTCTTGGATCATTAAGTTCACAATATAAATCATAGACTTCTGTATTTCCATTTGTTGAATTATCACTTAAAACTATTTCATAATCTCCATTATATCGTTGGTTCAAGCAAGTTTTTAATGTATGCCTTAAAGATGCTGCAGAATTTCTAGCTGGAACCACTATTGAAAATTTACATTCTGCTGATCTTTTAATCTCATCCTTTACATCAAATTCATAAATTTCACTAATATATGATGTGTATTTCCCTACCCATCCAAACGCCATATTATCTTCAAGGTAATCAGCGTGAAATGGTGAAAGACGTTGCATTTGTTTTTGCATTAATGGTCTCATGCAAAGCTCATCCATAAGTTTTCCACTACAAAGTATAGTTGCTAAACCGTTATTTGTGTAATTTTTACATATATAATCTACTATATATTCTCTATTATCACCTAAAGTCTTTCCTTTATAATTTATTGTTATAGGATGTATTATGGTGGCTTCTCCATAATTCTCCGAGTTCTCAAGACTTATGTCTAGAGTACTTGAAATATCAATAATGTTTTCCACATCCACACTCATTGGTGAATTTATAAAATATGTTTTATACCCTAAATCTAAAAGAATATTCATTAAGATAATGCAATCACTATAATCATCCTGATTAGAAACTACAACAATAAAAATATTATCTTTATTAAATTCTAAAACATTATTTATATACCCCATATTAGGCATGTTATGAATAAATTCAACTTTCTTATTTAAATATCCCTTTTTATTCCCATAGAGCTCCATGATCTCATGCATCAAATAATTACTTACTTGATAATATAAAAGGTATAATTCATTCCACTTCTCTAGAGAATAAAAATCTTCTATAAATTTTTCTCTATTAATCCTAATTTCTTCATATAGAAGATTTGAGATATCAGGCAAATTATTTACTTTTAGTTTCTCACAAATATTCTTATTACGATTTGTATCATAAATATCATTATACTCCATTGCTATTTTGAGATATAATTCACTATATTTATCTATTCCACTATAGTTATATAACTGCCATCCTTTTGATTCTAGAATTTTATACACTTCTGATAAATCAGAATTTTGTTTTAGCATCAACTCTGCTTTAGCAACAAACCAAACAAGTCTTACTGGTTTAATTTTATATAATTCATCCAGTATGCTATCCACATCGTCTATTAAATCATTTTTTATTTTTTTCATTACATCTTCTATTTTACGGAAGTATTCTGTATCATTCATATAGTATACCTCTTATTAAGTTTTATTTTTTATTAAAACTGCATTAAAATAACGCCGTTTTTATATAATTGCATTTTATAAAATTGAAATCACTTCATGTATACATATAAAAAATTGATTATATATATATGCTTCCCTCAGGAGGATCATATGAAATTGTTCTATCTAAATCCCCAATGCTTGCCAACTTCAAATTTAATTCGTCATCATTTAAATTTATCCAACCCAGCATTTCTTTATATTCCTCATTTTGATGTATATCCTCATTGAATACAGGCGCTAGAAGTAAATAGCGCTTTGCCGATTTTCTTTCATTTCCCCTAAACATTTTTAATGCATATCGTAAACACATGTTACCTAATTTACTTACTGCACTATCATATCTTTCAGAAACTTTGCTCATCCCATAACTATCTGCTACATTAATAAATGAATTTATCAACTGATAATGTTCAAATATTCCTAATAGATTTCTTTCAGAATATGAAGTTTCATTTCCTGAATGAATTCTATAATTACATAATGCTTCTGAAATATATCCTATATCAGAGTAACACGAAAACATAAAGTTCTGATACCAGTCTCCAGCTATTTGGAAGCTTAATCTTGTAGACGCAAACTTTCCAAATATCTCCCTTCTGTATATAACCTGCGAAGGAACTGCTATTCCTGCCATCATAAATACTGCCGCCTGCTCTTCACCTGGAATTATACAGCTTCTATTATAAAAAGAAGGCTTCTCATATTTAACTCCATTTTCATCGATCTCATGTCTATGTGTCATCACCATTCCAACATTTTGATTTTTAGTCATAATATCCATACATTTCTCTAAGAATGTGCTCTCAATTGAGTCATCAGATGAGAGATAAATAACAAAGCTTCCTTCAGATTCGCGAAGGCACCATACTGAATTAGCATCGCTACCAATATTTCTCTTGTTCTTTCCAACAAAATAATATATTCCCTTTTCCTCAAATTTCTTCTTGTAACTTAATGCAATTTCATATGAATCATCTGTAGAATTATTATCACGGAAAATTACTTCATAATTAGGATAAGTTTGTTCTAAAACACTATCTAAGCAATTCTTTAAATAGTGTCCATAATTATAATTCGGAATCAAAATACTCACTAATGGGTATTTATTTTTGTTAGCATTCATTTAAAAATTCTCCTAATCGCAAATTTCTTCTAGATTTAGTGGTTTTGTAAAATCAATAACTCCCTGTTCAGCAGCTTTTGAAGTAAGCCCTTGCATTCCCGCACAGTGTCCACATGTACGGTAATATGGTTGATCAATATACTCCCTTATTTGTTTTGATAATTCTTCCCTCGAAGTTGATTTCTTTATATCAACATAATCCATTTCATAATCAGCTATACCTAAACTATATACAGCTGTACCAAAATCACACGGATGTAATTTCCCATTTTTCACCTGCATACAACGTGGAGGCTGAACGCATCCATTTTTTTTGGCAATCATAGTTTCCTCACTATCCCCTAAATCATATAATGTAGAAGGTATTGACCATTCAGGCATTACAACTCCAACTGTATATGATATACCCGCATTTTTAACCATTTCTATATTTTCGTAAAACATTTTTTTCTGATTTTCAGTAATACTTTGTTCATAATTAGAAAAACTAATATTAACTCTCTTATCATTTAATCCTTCTAATTGTTCTTCTCTTATAGGATACGTACCCGACGTTGCAATTGAGACTAATCCAAAATTATTCTTTGTAAGAAGTTTACTTATAATCTTTGATAAATCAGGATGCATAAATGGCTCTCCTCCCATTACAGTAACAGTGCCAACACTATCCATAGCATCAAAGAAATTATCGATGTCTTCCGAAATTTGCTCAAACGGTACATCTTTACGTTTTTCTTTAGGATACGCATTCATGTATGATGTACAGCACTTACACCCAAGACTACAACGAGAATTAATAACAAAAGTCACACTAAACATATGCAGTGGTTTTTCGCTGCTATTTCTGCTTTTTACAATATTGCTCAGCCTTTCACAAAAAATAGAACGACAACACATTGTTCCTTGGCATTGCTTTGAATCTATTCCTGTAGTTTTATCAAATGGACAAATTGTTCCCATATATAAATAATCTCCACGAATAACATTATAATACCCTTTTTCCTGTAAATTTTTTAGCAATCCACTTCTTATTACATTATTTCCTATAGAAAATATCACCAATGTATTTTCTTTATCTTCAGTTGAAAACGGCATAACAACTTCTATATCGTTAACTTTTTTAAGTTCATCTGCTCTCATGTCCCAATAATAACTAATATCAACACCATTATTTAGGAGATACTTACCAACTTCATTTCCAAGATAACTCCCACCCCAAATAATAATATTTTTAAATGATTTTATGTAGTTAAGAATTTCCTTATTATCAACCTTGTCACCTGAATGTGCTTCTAAATAATATTTCTCTAAATTAAACAAATTAATTTTCCATCCTCTCTGAACTTAATATTTCTCTTGTTCTTAAATTTTTTCTATTTAAATCACATTCTGCCACTAACGAAATATCTACAGAATGTACTCCATCTAGCTTATAATTACTCTTCTTTAATTATTTTTCTTATCCCCATTTCAAAATTCACTTCACAACTTTCGCAAACCTTTTTCAACTTGGTTACATCCGGTTCCAACCAAAATGTTCTTTTCAAATCTACTTCTTTTGCCCCAAATTGAATACATGAATTTTGATTAACAATATCTCGAATTTCTTCAACAAACTCCCTAAGTATTCTAGGTTTTCCCGCTGAAATATTATAAACACCTTTGACCTTTTCATTCTCACCTAAAATCCTTAATGCTTTTGTACAATCAGTAATATACATAAAATCCCACATATTTTCACAAGCTGATAATTCAGGTACTTTTCCTTCTTTTAGTGATTTTATTACATATGATATAAGCGTTCCATCATTTTCTCCAATACCATAGACACTATAAATTCTAGGCCATACTAAAGCAATACCGAGCTGCTCTGCCAATACTCTTCCCATATGATATGAAGCTAATTTTGCAGAACCGTACATCATAAACGGGTTTGGCACAGTAGTATCTTCACTACACAACCCATGAACTACTCCATACTCTGCTTGACTTCCAGCCCCTATAAATTTATGGCATCCACATCTTTTAGCCGCCCTTATAGCATCTGCAGTATATTGTATATTACTGTTTTGTATATCGAAATTATTTCTATCATTTCCTGAAGAACCATTCCAGGCTAAATGATAAAATAAATCATAGCTACCTTTTAATTCACTTAATTTATCTATAGGCAATTCTATAACACTTACTTCTTTAGGTAGTCTTTGTCTTTTAAAAGAGTTAGGTCTTATTACAGCTGTAACATTATGACCACCTTTTGTCATTTCCTTACATAATGCAGTTCCGATAAAACCAGTAGCTCCAGTTATTAATATATTCATATACGCCCATACCTTTCAAATGTATTATATTTGAATAAAATTATCTTCAAATTCATCTCTATCTAGCAATGGCGACATATCCTCAAGTGGTCTAGATGCCATTTGACCATCTTCTCTCATATAATTTGTTTGCTTTGGTAATATTTTTTGTGTAATATCTGCTTTTACAGTACACACTACAGGGCCATCATACTCCAAAATTTCTGATACTTTATTAGATAATTCATCTACATTTTCAATATGATACGCTTTTATACCAAAAGCTTCAGCAAGCTTTTTCATATCCGGTAAAGTTAATCCTGATTCCGGTGTACATCCTGTAAGATGCCCATTAAAATTTCCATCCTGTGAACCATAAATCATACTATATCCATTATTATCAACAACAAATAGTTTTACTGGTAGTTTTAGTCTCTTAAGTATTTCAAGTTCTTGAATATTCATCACTATACTACCATCGCCTGTAACACATACAGTTCTTTTTCCACCTGATGCAATGCAAGAGCCTATAGACGCTGGCAAATCATACCCCATTGCTGCTAGCCCTTTTGTTAAGAAAGCTCTCTGTCCTTTTTTAATTCTAAATACTTTCATTGCAATGTCAACAGATGTTCCAGAACTAGTAAATTGATATATATCATTTTCTGTCATTTTATTTGATATTTCATCTACCAAACGATATGTACTAACAAATCCATCTCTTGGTTCTTGTTCTGGAATAAATCTTGGATATTTATCTCTCAGTATATTACAGTGTTCTATCCATTCTGTTCTAATATTAGTTTTTAATTCTTCTTTTCTTTCTAATAAAGCTTTGATAAATGCTTTCGCATCACAGTTTATAGCAAGCTTTGGATGAACACTTTTCTTTTTCATTTCATTTTCATCGATTTCTACCATTACATGATCAGCTTTTTCTAGAAAGCTCTCAAAATTATATCCTGTAGAAAGTAAGTTTAATCTTGTCCCAATAGTTAATACAAAATCTGCATTCTGTTGAATAAAATTTGAGTGTCTATGCCCTACTGCACCTGGTCTCCCATAAAATAATGGATGACTGTCTTCAATTAAGTCAACACCATTCCATGATGTCATTACTGGAGCATTTAATAGTTCATATAACTCTCTCGCCTCTTCAACTCCACCTGCTAATCTAATTCCATTACCTAAAATAAGTGCTGGTCTTTTTGCCTTATTAAATAATTCTATTGTTTTATCAATATCTTCTTTATTGCAGGGACACTCTCTAAGTTCAGAAGTATTATATCCCTTTAAACTTTCTACATCTACTTGCATTGCCTGAATATCGAGTGGTATGTCAATCCACACAGGTCCTGGCTTCCCATTAACTGCAATAGCTGCTGCCTTTTCTAGTTCATATCGTATCTCTTCAGGTTCTTGAATCTGAACAGCATATTTAGATATTGGTTTTGCTATTGAAACTATATCAGTCTCTTGAATCCCGAACTGACGTATATTTTGATCATTAACTAAATCTGCTCTCTTGGCCTGTCCTGATATGAAAATTACAGGTGTAGAATCATAATAAGCTCCTGCAAGGCCTGTTATGGCATTAGTTCCGCCTGGCCCAGATGTTACTAAACATACACCATAACCTTCATTAATTCTTGCATAAGCTTCTGCTGCAATTGATGCCCCCTGTTCATGGAGCATGCATATCCCATTCAAATTCTCATTTCTTCCTAATGAATCATTAAGATGCATCGCACCGCCACCACTAATATAAAATACGTGTTTTATACTTAGTTCTGATATGAATTCCATAACATAATCCGATATTTTCATACTTTCCTCCATTGATATATAATTATTACTCTACATATGCATAGCATACTGTTCCACCTATACCATTACTTTGATGATGTCTTACAGAAATTTTATATTCTGGAACTAAACTTTTCAGATATAGCGGTATTTCCCAAAATGCATCAATTCTGTGATATAAGCATATTGCCATTTTAGGTTTTTGTGTCGTTATAATTTTTTCAGCACCTCTAAGTGCATTTTGCTCTGCTCCCTCTATATCCATTTTTATTAGTGTAACCTTTTTATTATATAATACATCATCCAACTTTACTGCCTTCACAGATTGAATTTGTTTTTCATCTAATAAGTTATTTTCGGCCTTATAGAAACTGCAACTTTCTCCCGAACCACTTTCTTCATTTCCATATTGAATAACTTTGTATTCATTCCACACACCACAATTAAAACATTCAATCTTATTAGCAATCGCCTCGTCTATTTTCATTACATTATTTTTTAATATTTCGAAATTATTTTTATCCATTTCAAACGAGTATATTGCATCAAAATTATTTTCTGTAACCTCTAAGAACTCTGATATTGAATCTCCTATGTATGCTCCACAATCTACAAACCCTTCATTTTTGCCAAGTCTAAATACCCCATGATCAAAGTACTCTCCATCACTATATATTTCCTCATAATCATTCAGCAAACATTTTTCACCAATTCTATTACTAATAACATCTGCATATATTCTTTTTGACTTATCATCATCAATAATATTATATACTTCTAGAAATTTATTTGAGTTGTTTACAAACCACTCTCTATCCATTGGTAGGTTAACTATCATATCAAAAAACAATGCAAAAGGATTAATATGTCTTATTTTCATATCATCTAGTTGTTCTTGTACTCCTCTTAAATCTCCAATAAGTGGAATTACAACAACATTTTTTAATTTTTTTAGTTCATCTGGAGATATACATTTAATCCCCTTATATTCCTTTCCCCATTTATTCGGGTTATTATCACATAAATAATCAACTTTTATATCTCTATTTAAGAAGTATTGTTCATAAGCTTCTTCAAAAAATTTACCAACGCCAAATATGCATATATAGTTTGAATTTCTAAGTATATTTCTTTTATCAAAACTTCCTGTATTTGTCGCGTCTCTGATTGCATCCTTAATCTTTCTTTCGTAAAAATTCAAATTCATTCTCTCTTCTCCTCAAATCCATAGTTTATGTAATACTCTCAACATAGGCATAACAAACTGTTTCTGAAACCCAAAAGTTTGCATGGTGTCTAATACTAATATTATAACTTGGAACCAATTTTTTTAAATAAATTGGTATTTTCCATAAATCTTCAACTCTATGATATACACAAATTGCCATTTTAGGCTTCTGTTCTGTTATTATTTTATTGCTACCTTCAAGTGCCATCATTTCAGCACCTTCAATATCCATTTTTATCATTGTAACTTTTCTATTTCCTAATAAATCGTCTAATTTAACGACTTTGGCTGTCGTAATTTCTTTTTCATTAAAAATGCTAAAACTATCTGATGATGACATTTTTCCGTAAGATATAGTTTTATTTTCATTCCATACTCCATAATTAAAACATTCTATTTTTTCACTTACTGACTTTGAAAGCATCCTTGCATTAGAGCACAATTTATCATAATTATCTTTATCTAATTCAAAAGAATATGCACTGCTAAATTTTTCATTAGTAACTTTTAAAAAACTTTCTAAAGTATCTCCATCATAAGCACCACAGTCTACAAAACTTTCATTATCTGTAAATCCTAATATATCACTTGGAAAATACTGCGGTAAAACGCATATTTCATCGTACTTATATTTTGAAAATTGTGGTGCTATTCTATTGCACAAAACATTTACAAATACCTTTTTGGACTCTTCGTCCTTCAATATATTATATGCTTTAAATATTTCTTCTTCTTGATCCTTAAACCACTCTTTATCTCGATTTCCATTCATAACCTCATCGAGAACCATATCATTATATGTGATTATATTATTAAATCCCAATTCTCTTAATTGAGTTTCAGCACTTCTTGGATCTCCTAACATTAAAATTATTGCTACATTATTCATATGAGACAATTCATTCAAAGAGACACATTCAATCCCTTTAAAGTATCCACCTCTGTTGCTTACTTCTTCAAGTTTTTCTTTATTATTATCACACAACAAGTTAACATGGAATCTTTCTTTAACGTTTTGTTGCTCAAATGCTTCTTCAAAATATCTTCCTAACCCAAACACGCATACATTTTCAGAGCTATCAATAATATTCCTTTTATCAAAACTTCCAGTAATTGCTGCATATTCTATTGCATTTTTTAATTGTTCCTCATAATTATTATAACCCATACTACTCCTTTTGTTATTCCGCTACAGAAAACTTATTGTACTTAATTAAATTTTCAATCAGTTCATTTTTAATCATTGTAGCCTCATAACCACCGTTAACTTCTAACTTTCTTAATAGATATTCCATTGTAAGATTTCCATCTCTCCATTTTCCACCAAGACCTAAATGAGTCACATCCATATAATCTGCTCCTTCTTTAATTGCTAAATCAGCAAGAATTTCAGCTGTACCATTCTTATCATGTAAATGAACGCCTAATTCCACTCCTACTTTATGACATTCTCTAATCGTATCTATTACATATTTTTCTGTCATTACGCTTTCAGTATCTGCAAATTCTATCGCTTTAACTCCTCTTGCTTTTGCAAATTCAGCAAAGCTTATATTTTTTTCAATATCGTTATATCCTGCACTAGTAAAATTCAAAAATATTTCATATCCTAATTCCTGAATTTCACTAACCTGTCTATCCAAAACATCAAAATCTGTTTCATGAGATCTTGTAAGCAATCTAATTGTATCAACAACACTATGTTTTTTAGGCAATAAGTTAGCTAATGGTCTTTGGACATCTCTCATAGCTGATATCTTTGTAACATTTTTTATTGATTTAAATACTTCTGCTATTTCTTGATTTCTAGTGCTGCAGTATCTATATATACCTCTGTTAGGATCTGCTTCTTCATTATGAAAGAATCCTAGTTCAATATAATCAATACCTTTTCCTTGTGCAAATTTATATAAATTTCTAACGAATAAATCATCGAAATTCCAACCTGTTTGATATCCCACTTCTCTTATTGTGCAATCAAATATCTTTATTCCATTAATCATACGTATTTCATCCTCTCTGATTAAATGTAAAGGAGTTATATTTCTATACTTTCTTTAATTCTTTTTACCATTTCATCTAACATTTCTTTAGTCATACCAGGATATAAACCAATCCAAAATGTATTATTCATAGCAAAATCTGTGTTTTTTAGCCCTCCAACTGTTCTATAGTCTTCTCCATTAACTAGACCATCAAAACATGGGTGCCTTGTAATATTACCCGCAAATAGTGAACGAGTCTGTATATTGTTTTTTTCAAGATATGATACAATTTCATCTCTAGTTTTAGAACTTCCTTCTTTAACTGAGATAACAAAGCCAAACCAGCAAGGGTTTGCTCCATCTTCTTTTTCTGGAAGTATGATATCTTCTTCTAGCCCATTTAAATTTTCTCTTAAATACTCCCAATTTGCACGACGCTTTTCAACGAAACTCGCAAGTTTTTTTAATTGTGCTACCCCTATAGCCGCCTGCATATCTGTTGCTTTTAGATTATATCCTAAATGAGAATAAACATATTTATGATCATATCCAAAAGGCAATGTTCCATATTGTCCTTTAAATCTTCTGTTACATGTGTCATCCTGCCCGCCAGAACATACACAGTCACGTCCCCAGTCTCTCATTGAACGTATAATCTTATTTAATAATGGATTGCTTGTATAGACTGCTCCACCTTCTCCCATTGTCATTTGGTGTGCTGGATAGAAACTAGATGTTCCTATATCACCAATAGTTCCTGTTAACTTAACTACTCCATTTATTTCATATTCTCCACCTAAGGCATCACAGTTATCTTCAATAAGCCATAAATTATGTTTGTCGCAAAATTCTTTAATTTTATGTAAATCAAAAATATTTCCTAAACTATGTGCTATAAATACAGCCTTTGTCTTGTCTGATAAAGCACCTTCTAAAAGTGAAACATCTAAGTTGTATGAAGGAATTGCAATATCTACAAATACTGGCACAGCACCACATTGAATAATAGGAGCTACTGTCGTAGGAAACGCTGCAGCAACTGTAATAATTTCATCTCCGCGTTTAACTCTTCTATCCCCTAATAGTTGAGATGTTAACGCCATAATAGCAAGGAGATTTGCTGATGAACCCGAGTTAACTAGTGAACAATATGGTACACTTAAATATTTAGCTAATCCTTTTTCAAACTCATCAGTATACTTTCCAGCTGTTAACCAAAAATCCAATGCTGAGTCAACCAAATTACACATCTCTTCTTCGTCATAAACACGCCCAGCGTAGTTTATTCTATCACCGATTTCATAGTCTTTTTTTCTATGATTTTCTTTATAGTATTCTTTAACAAGCTCTAAGATTTTTTCTTTTTCCATAACTAATCCGCCTCTCTTAATAAAGCCTAAAGCATATATCTACAATCTATAATTTTTTTGTTACCAAATTCATTTATTTTTTTAAATTCCTGCCAAGCAGTAACAACAGCTACAACATCTGAATTATCATAAACTTCTTTAGCACTTTCACAATAGTTAACTATAATATCAGGATACTTTTCCTTAAATTCTTCTATAGCTATTGGATCATATGCATATATATTTTTATAACCATCCTCAATCAAAGCCTTAATTATCTTTACTGCCGGTGTATCTCTAACATCATCTGATTCTGGCTTAAATGACAATCCTAATATTCCTATGGATTGTTCTTTATTCAATCCCTTAATTATCTTCTTTGCTATAGTTTGTGAAATATTATCATTTGTATTTATTACACTTTTTAATATTTGCGGAGCAAATCCTTTAGCATTAGCCTGGGAATATAAAGCATTTGTATCCTTTGGAAGACAATAGCCGCCATATCCACAGCCTGGGTATACATACGAAGTCATATTACAGTTATTCCATCGCTTGTCCATATGTAAAATCTTAAATGCTTCTGAAATTTCTATTCCACCTATGTGGTCTGCAACTTGAGCCATCTCATTTGAATAACTAATTAAAGTAGCTAAAAGTGTATTTGATAAATATTTTATAAATTCACCTGTAGAATGAGATACACATTTAATTGGTATATTCATATCCCTATAAAGATCTAATAGCATTTCCATAGATCTTGAGTCATTGCAGCCAAGAACAATTCTATCTGCCTCTATAAAATCTTTCCAACAATGTCCTTCCCTTAAGAACTCTGGATTATTAGCTACTCCTATATTTTCTGCTCTTTCCCCTTTAGATTTAACATATGGATATATCTTTTCAGCCGTAGTTGATGGAGGTATTGTTGATTTTGTGACTAATACTCTAAACTTATCATCTTTAATTGCATCAATAGTTCTATCAATCGCTGAAAATAAATAAGTTAAATCAGCATTTCCCATTTCTCCATATGGTGTTCCAACACAATAAAATACATACTCACTATTTCTTATTGCTTCTTCAACATCATCTGTTACAAAAAAATTCTTATTAAGATGATCATTTAAAACATCTTCCATATAAGGCTCAAAAAAAGGTATTTTCCCTTCTCTAAGTGTATTCTTACGTTTTTCATCTACATCAATCCCATAAACTTTATGGCCTAAATGAGCAAAGCCTAAGGCTGTTGTAAGTCCTACGAATCCTAAACCAAAAACTGTTACCATATCAAATTTTCCTCAGTACTTTCTTTTATGAATGTTAAAAATCTATAGATTCCATCTTCTACAAGTATTTCTGGATTATAATCTAATATATTTCTAGCCTTATCTATATTAGGGCATCTTCTTTGCGGATTATTAGTTAAATATTCCTTGTCTTCAGATGAACTAAAAATTACATTACCCTTATATCCAAATATTTCTTTACCTGCTTCTTTATATATATCTGCTAATTGTTTAATTGTAATTTCAGGTTTTTCTATACCAATATTGAAATAATCATATTTTCCGTGCAGCATTACTTTAAAATATCCTGCTATAGAGTCTGCAATATAGCAAAAAGTTCTTGTTGGACTACCATTCGATAATATGATAATATCATTTCCATCAATTATATTTTTAGCAAAATCTGCGGGTACACGTTTATCATTAATCTTCATGCCAGGTCCATAATTATTAAATGGTCTCGCCACGCCAATTGGCATATTATACTTTTGTGCAAAAAGCATACACATAGTTTCCCCAAATCGCTTAGACTCATCATAGCACGAGCGTGGTCCTGTTGCAGATACATATCCATAGTATTCCTCAGATGTAGGTACTGCTTCTGGTGCTGGATCACCATAAAGTTCACTTGAGGAAAAAAATAGAAATCCCTTGATGTTTTTTTCTGAATAATAATCCAAAAGACTTCTCAATCCCCATATATTAGCATCCAAAGTTTCGATCGGATACTTTCTATAAAATATAGGAGATGCTATAGATGCCATATGTATAATAAAATCTGCTGTATCTGCATCTTCTATATCACTAATTTTATCTTTAATAATATCAAATTCTTTAACTTCAAATCTTTCATCTTTTCCGATTTCATCAATCCATTTTGGATAACCTAGCATAAAATTATCAAGGCATATAACCCTTTTCAATTTCAAATCATCCTTAAATTTATATAAAAAATGTACAAAATAATATCCTAAAAATCCAGCACAACCAGTAATTAGAATAGTTGAATCTGTTAATTTGTCTATTTCCTGTTTTGATAATTTATTGTATGTATATTGTAAATCCGCTTCTAATGACTTAGTAATCATTAATATTCCTCCATATATGTTTTAAATTATATCACTACCATCTTATCCATGGCGCTTGCTTCATTTTACATAAGTATTCCAATGCCTCTTTATCTCTTAGTGTATCCATACACTTCCAAAAACCAGTATGTTTGTAAGCCATTAATTTATTTTCTTTTGCTAAATTTTCAAGAGGTTCTCTTTCAAACACGGTCATATCATTATCTAAATATTTGAATATCTCAGGCTCTAATACCATAAAGCCACCATTAATCCATCCACCATCTTCTTTGTTTTTTTCAGCAAATTGATTAATTTGGTGGTCGTTATCAATATCTAAAACTCCAAATCTTCCACCAGGCTGTATTGCTGTAATCGTAGCAGCTTTTCCATGTTTCTTATGAAATTCATATAATTTCGTTAGATCAACATCCGAAACCCCATCTCCATATGTTAACATAAATGTTTCATTATTAACATATTTCTCTATTTTCTTTATTCTTCCACCCGTTTGAGTTTCCAAGCCAGTATCTACCACTGTAACTTTCCATGGTTCTGCTATATTATTATGTATTATCATATTATTATTATCAGCAAAATCAAATGTTATATCACTTCTATGCAAATAGTAATCAGCAAAATATTCTTTGATAAAATACCCCTTATAACCACAACAAATGATAAATTCATTAAACCCATATGAGGAATAATACTTTAATATATGCCATAAAATTGGTGAATCACCTATTTCTATCATAGGCTTTGGCTTAAGATGGCTTTCTTCGCTAATTCGAGTTCCTAATCCTCCTGCAAGTATTACTACTTTCATTTCTGAACCTCTTTTCTATTTTCTTATTTTTAATAAAAATCTTTATATATTATACAAATATTCTCCATACAAAGTATATTATCGATAATTATTTACATTTCTTTATACTTATAATTGTTATAAATTTTATTAAATAGTACATAATGTTCCATAATAATACAAAAACATAAGAAAATAAAAGCAAATTAACTTAAGAACTACATCTTTTCTCCTATCCACCTTAAAAATTCGTGTGCATCATTTCCACTATACCCGTTCTGTATAGCCTTCTTTATATTAATATAAGCAATATTGTGTTCTCCACGTTTATAATTGCAATAGCCTATATACATCAATATGTTTTTATCTTCCACCTCTTGTACACTTTCATTATAAAATTTTAACGCATCTTTATAATTTTCATTGCTCATAAGAACTTTTGCTATTTCTATAGATACGTTAGATTTAAAGCTACTTCTTAAGTCTAGAAATCTTTTTATAACATCACTTCTATCAAATAGACATAACTCTCTAAACAATGCTATATAATTGTCTAAATCCTCTTCAAGTAAAATATTACTCTTTCCTTCATATTCACTTATTATTCTTTTGAAGGAAGGCTTGTTTGTATTCAAAAGCTCTTTCATAATAGCTGAATCACCACTCAATATCCCGCTAACTATAGCTAGTATCTCATTAGATTCTTCACCATATCCTTCACTAAATATTTTATAAGCTGTCTCGAATTTTCCTTCTGCTAATAATGTAAAAGTTAATGCACTATCCTCATGACCAAAGTTTTTATACCATATATTTGCATAATAAGCCAAAATACCTCTAGGCTTTAGCTTTATAAGTTCATCTACGATAAATTGCACATCATTTTCATTGTTAATATCATAAATACTATTTAAAAAAGCTACTGTATCTTCTAATTTTTCATTTCTTATTATCTTAAAAATAGCTTGAAAAGCATCTTTATTGAATCTATCCTTACTCAAACTTAGATAATAATGCTCAACGGCCTTCTCGTAGGAATTCTTAACTTCATAAATAAATCCTATTCTATAATGTATGTAAGGAATCAATCCTAATATCAAATTCACTTCTATACCATTGTAACTATTATTATAACTTAACGCCGCCAAAAGATTATTTAATGCTTCTTCATATCTTTTCTCATCCAGTAGAAAAAAACCATAAGAGCAATAAAAATTTGGATGATCTGAAAATATATCTATAGTACTTTTTATTCTTTGTTCAATTTCTTTCCTTGGTCTGCCTAAATTCCACATACAATCTAATATAACTTTATGAATCCTACTTTCATAACCGATCACTTTTACATTACTGTTTAAATGAAGCTCGCCATATTTAAGAGCATTTTCATAATCCTCAAGCGCAAAATAGCAGTCACATAGATATCTATAATACTCTTTATTTTCACCGTTAGATTTTATATCTTCTAATAAAATTTCTAAATTTCTCTTAGCCTTTCCTTTATTTATATCTGTAGAATATCCTGTATGATAAACTTCAATTTCATCATAAAATGACATTATATGTACTTTATCATTCTTTTTACTTAGGGATTCATGAATGCTAGATTTATATCTTATATTCTTATCATTCCTAAAAATTCTAACTTGCATAAAAGAATCTATAGTCTTATTATTTACCTTATTAATGTTTATAAGCTTACATCCAACAGCCGAATATTTCGTACCTCTTAAACTTTTTAAAATCCCTCTTACTTTTTTAGCTGAATCTTGACCAAAATACTCATCCGCATCCAAAAAAATAATCCAGTCTCCTTTAGCTTTATCTAGTGCATAATTTTTTGCGGCAGCAAAATCATTAATCCATTTAAAAAAGTATACGCTCGCTCCTAAATCTTTAGCTATTTCAACAGTATTATCCTCAGACCCAGTATCTACTACTATTATTTCATCCACTATTTCCTTATAACTATTTATACATTTTTCTATATTTTTCTCTTCATTTTTAACTATCATACATGCAGATATCTTCATAACTTAGTTCTCCTTTTGTAATATATTACTTTTATACAAAGTCAATTTCATATAGATTCTCTATAAAGGCAACATATTATAAAAGGATAGGTTTCCCTATCCTCTTGTAAATTAATTCTATAAATTATCTTAATAATTGAAGAACTTGTTGTGGTTGTTGATTTGCTTGAGCAAGCATTGCTTGAGCAGCTTGAGAAAGAATATTGTTTTTTGAGTATGTTGACATTTCTTTAGCCATATCAACATCTCTTATTCTTGATTCAGCAGAAGTTAAGTTTTCTGATGAAGTTCCCAAGTTATTTATTGTATGTTCTAATCTGTTTTGAAGTGCACCAAGCTTAGATCTTTCAGCAGAAACTTTTTCTATAGCATTATTTATTTGAGTTATAGCTCCAGTAGCTTTATCAGCAGAAGATATATCAAGCGCTGTACCATCACTATTTCTAACTCCTAAATCTTTAGCTTTCATAGAATTTATTCCTACTAGTAAGTTTTGTCCACTATTTGCACCAATTTGCATGCTGATTGACTTTGTAACATCAGTTGCTTGATCAACTTTAGCTTTAACAGATATTGTAATACTTTCTCCTGATGACATACTTGTTAATGTTCCAGTACCACCAGTAAGATCTATACTTACTCCACCATAAGATATTGTATCACCATCTGTAATACTAAATGATGCAGCTGTACCACCAACAACTGAGCTAGTAAAGTCACTAGATACATATGAAGTACCAGTTCCTTGTGTTCTAGTTATTGTAACTGTGAAACTGTCTGAAATATTAGTTGCTGTTGTATCCCCTACTGTTCCAGCTAATTTTATATCTGCATTCGTATTTAATTGTAATGTTGTTTTAGAATTCGCTGCATCTACAAGACCTTTTTTACTTCCATCTAATAGCTTTTGAGTATTAAATTCAGTAGTATTAGCTATTCTATCAATTTCATCTGTAAGTTGCTTAACTTCATCTTTTATAGCACTTCTATCTACCGTTGTATTAGTATCATTTGATGATTGAACTGCTAATTCTCTCATTCTTTGAAGTATGCTTTGAGTTTCATTTAATGCACCTTCAGCAGTTTGAGTTAATGATATAGCATCTTGAGCATTGTTTGATGCTTGATCAAGACCTCGGATTTGACCTCTCATTTTTTCAGAAATTGCAAGTCCTGCTGCATCATCTGCTGCTCCATTAATTCTAAGACCTGAAGAAAGCTTTTGCATTGATTTACTTGCAGCTGTAGAATTAACGTTTGCGTTTCTAATTGCATTATTTGACATAAGATTGTGATTAATAATCATAATATATTCCTCCTTGATTTTTAAGTTTAGACTTCCCTGTCACAACTTCATTTTTAATTTATATCAACTCTTAAGAGTTAATAGCTTATAAGCCTTATTACTATATTCGAGTTAATTGTTTATCACTTTAGTTTTTTTAATTATTTCCAAGTAATAAATAATTAAATCTTATATTTCTATATTCGTTAACATTTCCTATTACTTTATAGTATTTTTAGATTATTTATATTTTAAAATTCTCTACTTAAGAACACAGCTTTTGCCTGCAAATTATTATAACCATTCATTGCTGTTCTTCTCTTTTGATTTTGTTTTATCTTTATGAGTAACTCTTCCTTCTTATTTTTCATTTCGCTTTCCAATACTTTATCTAATTCATCTATATGGAACTTTATAAAAAATTCTTTTAATTCCTCTTTTGAATAACTCGACTTATTAATATTATCTAAAATAAGTTGTCTTTGTTTAAAAAATTTATCTACTTTCTCATATTCTTCAAGTTTGATTAATTCCATAATAGTCAAAGTAATGTCTTTATATTCAAATATTATTTGTTCTAAATTCACTTTACTCACACTCTCTCTCAGTAAATAGCGAATACTTCAATCATTTATATTTTACTTAGCTTATCCCAAGCATAGAGCTAAGTTGACTCTGTTGAGAGTTTAAAGCATTCATTGCTGTTTCTAATGCTGTGAATTGCTTATAATATCTAGTTTCAGCATCTGACATTTGCGTCTTTAGCTTACTAATGCTTAAAGTCTGATTATATACTTGATCAGGTAACGTATTTTTTCCACCTGAGGCCATACTGCTATAATCATACTGCTTATTTACAAATATATTCATACTTCCAGATAAACTATATGTACCATCTTCACCTAACCCTGGAGCCGATACATAGTCTCTAAGTACTGTATCTATTCTTTTAAGCAATCCATCTTCCATATATTTTCCCGAACCAACATAAGATTGATTCTCATTTAAAGTTTTACTTGAAGATCCAATAAACATTTTTTTGAAATCATCAAAATTATTTTCTATAGCATTTTTTAATTTTGTTTCATCCTTAAGAACGAGCTTTCCACCATCTGTAACATCTGTTGATGTGTCTATCCCTATAGAATTAGAACCATATTGACCAAAACTTAATGATACTTTTCCAGAGCTAGTATTTGTACTATCATAACTTCTATATACTGGAGATGAAAATATCCCTCTAACCTGAGTCATCAAACCACTTAGATAGTCATCATTTCTAAGTATGCCAACTTTCGCCTTAGCCTCCCATGCTGTAATTTGGCTTTCACTCATATTTTCTTTTTGAGCATCAGTAAGTGGTTGGTAATCAGTATTTTTCTTTTCTGTTAACTTAGTATTTATAGTTGATATTACATTATTATAGTCTGTAATAAAATTCTTAATATTGCTAACAACATTACTAGCATTTGATGCCACTGTAATATTTGAACTTTCATTTGTTGCATTAGTTCCAACTAAATTATACGAAACTCCATTTAAAGTAAATTGGTTAGAACTCTGTGTTGTAGTAACTTCTGCTTTCCCAGGAGCTGTGATAGAGACTATTGCATCATTTCCCTGCGTTCCATTAAGTGTTGTTACGCCACTAGTGGATAATCCTAAGTTCGTAATAACATTATTATCCGAGTTCAAATTAGTTATAGTAATATTAGAAGCCGAGCCGTAGCTTTTTGACTGAAATGAAATTTTACCCGTAGTATCATCTACATTCATCGTAATGGCACCACTAGTTGCACTGTTAACTTGGTCAGCCAAATTTTTTAATGTAGTGCTACTATCCACCTTAAGTGAAACATTATAATCTTTGCCCCCATTATTTAATTTAAAACTAATATCTCCTTTTGTTGCATCAAATCCAAAATCTGAAGATACTAGTGTTGAAGAAGATAATATCCCACCGTTAATGTTAATTGGTACAGATTTACTTGAATCACTGTATTTAACAACTGTATCCGGGTTAAGATTAATGAATTTAATATATTCCTTAGCAGAACTGCCGCTACCTTCTTTAACATATGATGCTGACACTTTACCATTTAAACTAGAAGACGCAATTTTGCTATTTATTTTTTCTACCAAGTCTGTGCCAGTTCCACTTAAGCCACTTAGATCTAGTAGCGTATTATTATCCTTGTCCAATATTTTTTGTCCAGTGCTGGTAGTGAAATCCCCAATACCAATGATAGAATCTTTAGGATTTCCTTCAATTCTTGCTTTGGTTGCCAGCTGACTTACATGAATATTATAATTCCCAGCCTGAGCACTAGAACTTGCTGTTGCTGAAACAGTAGCCGTATTATCACTTGTAGCCGTATTAATATTTAACGAATTCCCCCCTAAAATATATTTACTCGAAAGAGGATCAAAATAATCTTGTAACCCCTTTACTTGCTTTATTATATCTCTATAAGCATCTTGTTTCCATTGTAATAACTGCTTTGTTTGACTCGCCTTGTCTATTTTAGTCTGATAACCTGAAACCATTGATTTAACTACTGAGTCAGTATCAATACCTGATGCCATACCTGATATTCTTAATAAATTTGCACTTGAAGTACTACTCTTAGTCGAGCTACTAGCACTGCTTGGATAAATACTTGTCATTTATATCACTCCTTTACTTACCTCTTGGATCTTTTGTAGGCCTCTTTCCAAGTTTCATTTATATCTTCTATAAGAGGTAGAATTTCATCTATTATTTCCAAACTCTTTTTAATATTTGCCTCAACTAACTTTTCCTTAATAAAAGCATATACCCTAAATAATTGAACAGCCCAATCACCCACAGTTGTATCTAAACTGACCATGAGTTCTGAAAATATATCCTGTGTCTTTATCAAAGCCTCGTTAGCTTTTTTTATGTCTTTATCCACTATAGCTTGTCTTGATATTTTACAAAACTTAACTGCACCTTCAGTAAGCATTAGCAGCAATTGTTCTTTTGATGCATAATTTACAGAATTGTTCTTATATACGTTATATCCATTAGAATACATTCTAAATCCTCCTACTTTACTGTATCTAAAATACTTCCTTTAGAATTGCCTTCATTTATCTTTTCTATTTTCTCTACCTTTATATCTATATTTTTTTGATTATATTTTACTCCATTCACCGTAAAATATCTTTTTTCATGGTCTTTTTCACTATGGCAATCCTTCTCTTCAAAATCCTCTTCTTTCACATCTTTTTTTATACTTATACCTTTTCCAGAATGTACTTTATCTTCCTTGGTTTCTTCTTGGATTTTTTTTCTAATATCAGTATCAATTTTATTTAGCTTAAATTCCAAATAAATATTTCCCCTTTCAGAGATCCCTCCATTAAATTAGGCTTTTTTATCCAACAAACCAACCTGTCTCATCATACTCGCAACCATATCTAAAATCTTTTTTGGCGGAACTTCTAATATTACTTCATTAGTATTTTCATCAACTACTTTTATCATCATTGTTTTAAGTTCCTTATAGTAAGAGTATTCTGCTCTGGTATGCTCATCTTTTAAGAAATTATTTATTTTTTTTAATGCATCATCTAAATCCTTTTTATTATATTCTTCATTTTTAGTTTTATTATCATCTGATGTTTGAGTATCAGTACTCTTAACTTTCCTAATCGCAGCATCAGTATTAGCCTCTGTATATTCAGATAAATTTGAGTTATATGAATTTAAATTAATTGAATTTTGTCCTAGGTTATTAACATCCATGTTTTTAATACCTCCTTGTTGCTTGCACACTTAAATTTGAATATCTATTTTTTTCTTATATTATTTAATACATTAATATCAAATTTAATTGCTTCCTTATTCTCATTCTCTACTTCTTCATATATTTCTTTTCTCAATATAGACACATCCTTTGGTGCCTTAATTCCAATTTTAACGCTTCCGTCATCTATTTTACTTATTACAATCTCTATATCATTCCCAATCATTAGGGATTCACCTTTTTTTCTAGTTATAATTAGCATTTTTTACCTCCTTACATTAAAGGATTTTTTATTTGATATTTAGAATTATCTAATATTATTTGTTCCCCTAAATTATTAGAACTATTTATAACTATCGGCCCCTGTAAATTAGTAGTTATTTTTTTTACATCTGAGTTTAACGTTACTGTGGTAATTATGTTAACCTGCTCCGGAGAATCTATTTTCAAATTGCTAACTGTTTCCTCACTCAATACAATCTCATAATCTTCAAAAAATTCATATGGCGATGTTACTATGAGTGCAATTTCTTCGTTCTCCAATGATTGTAACAATTTAAAAGGCTCATATCCTTGCAAATCTAAAAGAATAAATTTTTTCAACTCATCAAACCCTGGCAGCCCTTTGTTAAATGTAATTATATTATGATCTTCATATTCCATTTCACCATGGACTTTAGAAATAAACTTCATATCTATCTTCTCCTAACTATAAATAATTTAGTATAGTCATCGGTAATATTTTAGCACTAGTCTGCAGTGAAGCTGTATAAACTGTTTGCATCATTGAATACTCCATAGTCTTATTAGCAAAATCAACGTCCTCTGTTTTAGATAAAATATCTGTCATATTATAATTCTGAGTTTCATTATTTGTTTGCGCTGAATCCATTCTATTCTGCATAGTACCAACTTCTGATCTCTTTTGCAGTAAATTAGCCGTTACAGATTGTATATCATTCAAATCATTAGTAATAAGATTACTACCAGATCCATTTGTACCTAAATCATTCACTATATTTGATAATAAATCAGAAACATTTATACTCTTCCCATTTTTATCTTTAAACTCCAATACATCTACTGCCGTTTTATTATAAATACTTTTAACTCCTTGGGTTATATCAACTTCTAAGCTTGAATTAATTTGAGTTATAGGAGTCGCCTGCGTTAGTATATTATTTATTTCATTTTTTCTAGCTGCATTTGGTGGTGATGTTGTATTATTTAATTCATTTTGGAGAGCTGTTACATCAGCCATGGTCAAACCTACTTGCTTATTTGTCGATGTAGCCGATGTTGTTATAGTTCCATCTACTGATTTATACTCAGATGCTCCCACACCTGCCAGTATTAATGTATTTATTTCAGTCTTTCTCGCATCACTTGGCGGCGATGTTGTATTATTTAATTCAGAGTTTAGTAATGTTATATCACTCGCAGTTAACGTATATGAAATATTTGATGTAGTTGCTGAAGTTGTTATTGTTCCATTTGACTGCTTGTATACATTTATAAAATTTCCATCTTTATCTGCATATTCTAGCTTACCATCCACAACTGTAGTTGGCTTAGAATTTGTCTTTGTACCGCCGAATATATACGAACCATCAAAACTCGTATTTAAAACTTGAGATAATTCATTAACTTTTTCCTTAATTTCATCTTTTATCGCTGATTTTTCATCATCCCCATAAGTTCCATTTCCCGCATTTACAAGCAATGTTTCTATTCTCCCAAAAATACTTCCCATTTGAGACAATGCTGTATCTGTTGTATCAAGCCAATTTGATGTGTCTTTTATAT
Organism: Clostridium beijerinckii; assembly: GCF_036699995.1. Classification (NCBI taxonomy): domain Bacteria; kingdom Bacillati; phylum Bacillota; class Clostridia; order Eubacteriales; family Clostridiaceae; genus Clostridium; species Clostridium beijerinckii. Next base: position 4,600,642 of record NZ_CP144906.1, read on the forward strand.
TTTCATCATATTGCTTATTATAAGATATTTCTGCATTTAACTGCATACTTCTTGATGCCACATAAGGATTGTCTGATGCTTTATTTATTTCCTTCCCAGAAGCTAATTGATTTTGCAGCGTCTGCATATTGTTCATATTTCTTTTCACATTTCTTAAATAATTGCTACTTAACATGCTATTTGTTATTCTAAACGACATCAAAACACCTCCTATTTCTTCAACCCATTTATTACTACATCCAATAACTCATCTATCGTTGATATCATTTTTGCATTGGCTTGATAAGCATGTTGGAATTGTATTAAATTAGTCATTTCTTCATCCAGAGATACGCCTGAAACTGACGCTTTTTGATTTTCCAAATTAGATAATACCGTCTCCTGATTATCAACCTGCCTGCTGGCCTCTTGTGTTGTTGTTGCGATATTATTTATTATAGTCTTATAGTAGCTATCAACTGTGGATCCATTGGTTCCAGCATTTAAATTTAAACAAGTGCTATCTGAAAACCCTGTTCCAGTACCAGATGCATCATCTATCCCTATCTCTTCTAGAAACTTCTTTCTGGTCATTTTAGTTAAATCTTCTGTAGATTTAACATTACTTAGGTTCATTTTCATCGAACTAAGATTAGCTATTGCATTAGCTCTTTTTCCATCTCCTTCCCCACTTGTTGAAGTTGTATTGCAGTTTAGCAAGGTAGGATCTTTTACTAAAGCATTATTTACTTTTATAGTAGCTGCTGTAATTCCTGTATCGGTTGTTATATTTCCTGCATTTGTGAAAATTAAGTTTTTAGATAACCCTTGCGAAAGAGTAGTAGCATTTCCATCAATACTTCCAGTCTGAATTGCATTAACTGAGTATGCTAAACTTGCTGCAAGTCTATCCAAACTATCCATATATCCTTTTATAGTTTGTTGCACAGATTGGTTTGCAGCTATTTCACCTCTTATATGATTATCATCTACATTATTAACTCCACTTTCGCTATCATATTTATAAGTTTGAAAAATTCCGCCCTTCAATTGTGTATCGGTGGTTGGAGGTGTTGATTTCACTAATGTGGTGTATGTTGTTGATCCATCTGTATTTTTTATAGCCGTTACATTTGTAACTGTTGTTACACCATTTACTGTTGAGGTTGTTATCCCAGCTGTGGGTGCAGGGTTTGGATCTTTAGCTATAGTTTTAGTCATCCCCACTGCATTTCCATCTTTATCTGCAATTAAAATTCTATTCTGCATTAAATTATCTGCTAAATCTTTAGCTTTACTAGAATCTGTTGTTATTTTAAATGACTTAGTTGAAGATTTTTCATTTCCTAAAGGATAATATTCCACTGTCACCTCTCCAGTGAAATTTCCAGATGCATCTTTAGTCGCTACTGCACTCTTAACATATGAAAACCTAGAATAGTCTGTATCATTTGGATTTGATTTTACTAAAGCTGCATCCGGATATTCTGTTGACGAAAGATTTATAGTATCAAGGCTATCTCTATCAACTTTTATTCCAAATTTATAGCTTAATTGATCTAGAAGATTATCTCTCTTATCCATTAAATCGTTCGCAGTTTGTCCAACTGAGGAAATACTTCTTATCTGCTTATTTAGTTCATTTATTTGGTCTAGATAGCTATTTACATCAGTAATATTAGTTTGAATTAGTGATTGACTATCATCTTGAGCCTTTTTCAATTGATTATAAGTATAATTTAATGCATCAGCAAGTGCTGAAGCATCTTTAATAGCTACCGTTTTAACATCAGATTTATTTGGACTTTTAGATACTTCTTGAAATGCATTAAAAAATTTATTTGTAAGTTCTTGTATACCCGTATCTGACGGTTCACCAAAGATATCCTCTGCCTTTGATAATGTATTACTTACCTGTGTATAGTATCCTGATGTTCCTGATTCGCTTCTAACTTGGTAATCTATAAAATAATCTCTAATTCTTTGTATTGATGTAATTTCAGCACCTGTTCCAACTTGTCCAACACCTGTTGTATCAAATCTTGACATTCCACCAAATGGCCTTGTAGTCTCAGCTACAGCCCTCTGTCTTGAATATCCTGTAGTATTCGCATTTGCTATGTTATGAGATGTTGTATTTATATTTCCTTGCTGAACATTTAACCCTCTTTTAGCAATGGTAAACGTATCAAATAGTCCTGCCATATATTTTTTCCTACCTTTCAATAATACCAACTTCCATGTTCTATATATTGTAACATCCTTATTATTTTTCCACTTATAAGTTATTAATGTAGAAATACTCCGTTTTGAAATTTGTAATTACTGATCTTAAAACATTTATTAAATTGCATAAAAGTTTATGTGCAATCAAATGTTTTATCTATCTTGATAAATTTCCATATGAGTTATATGTCTTTATTTCTCTTCTTGGATTCATTATTTCTAACATTTTATTATTAAATAGTATTTGTTGCTTTAATAACATATCATTTGTTTCTTTTTGAGAAATAACTGAATTCAATGTTCTTTTTATATTATTATAGTTTTCTCTTAATTGCTCATTATTTGAATTATTCACAACTTCTGTTATCCCATTATCTCCAAGTATATTTCTTCTCTCTATTTCTTGTTTTGCAATCTTCTTACCAGATTCATTAATCTTATCAACTAATCCCTCTAAACCAAATACATCTTTACTCATTATCATCTTATATTGAGTTTCTAATAATTTTAAAAGTTTTTTTAACTCTTCTTCTTGGCTTTGTATTAATTTAATAAGTTCATTTATCATATTTATGCCTTACTCTCCTTCATTGCATTTAACATACTTTTTGCAGTTAATCTTGCATCAACATTGTATATTCCGCTATCTATTTTATTTTTAATATCTGCTATTTTTTTTGCATTTTGTATATTACTATCTAATGAGTAACCTTTAAGACTTTTTCCTAGTTCTGAAATTTCAATTCTATCTACATCATTAGTTTTCTTTGTCTTTTCGACAGCTTTACTGCTATTTGAGTTATATGCATTTATATATGTCGCTCTACTTATTCTATCAATACTCATAATACATTTCTCCATTTCTTAGGCTCTTGAAAGAAATAACACTTGTTATTTTTTAATTGCGCCTTACTACTTCATTATTATACTTATCGTACTTTTCTTTTATAAGTTTATAGAAAAGTCAATAAAAAATAATTTGTGCAACTATTTTGAGAAAATAATTAGATATGAAAAAAGCTCAGTGTTATATAACACTAAGCGAATCTTAGATTTTTTTCTACCCTCTCCAAATATATTCTACTGCTAATTTAAAAATCATCCTAAATATCTTCAAATTACTAACTTATCATTTATCTATATAAATTCTCTTATTTTAGCTTTCACCTTGTCAATAATCCAAATTCTCTCCTTGAGTAACTCTAACCTCTTTTCCTTTAAATACAATAGCAAGCTTTATTATATTCTTTACTTCTTTTTGGAACAATTCCTGAGCATAATTTTTTTCTTCTATTTGCCTTAAAGCTTCTTTGGTTGCTTCTTCTATAGTATCATCCAAGAAGTAATCGATTTTTTTAAATTCAATTATAATTCCTATTTTTGAAATATCTTTTGGAATTATCATAACGTCATACCTGCCATATCCACTTTCTTTATTTGACTTTACTTCATACTCATTTGAAAGAGACACAAGCATTCCAAGAACAAAAGCATTATAAACTCTTTCCGGCTCTTTACCGGATATATCAAAATAACTCAAGTTATTTATCACAAATTCTTTAAATAATCCTGCAAAAATTTTTATATTACCAGTTATCAAGGTATTTAACATTAACTCGTATTTCTGATTTGTTAAAGCTTCTTTAAACCATTTCTCAATCAAGTTTCTATAAAAAATTAGAACTTCTTTATTTGGAATTTTAAGCTCACAATTTAAAATTCCTTCTATATTTTCAGTTTTTACCGCTTTTAAATACCCACTCATCAATAAAAAACTCCAAATATTCTCATTTGAATCCTCGACCTCTGCCATTACTATACTGTCATCAATCTTTTTATTTATTGAATTCCCTTCTATGAGTTCTTCAAGTTCAAGCTTTATATTATTATCACCTTTTAGCAATAATCTTTTAATTAGATCATTGCTACTGCTATTAATCCAATAAGGCATAAAGCCTTCTCTAGTATTTTTTAAATAATTTAAAACAGACCATGGATTATATATAACTTCTCCACCAAAAATATAGCCGTTATACCATTTTTTTATATTCTGCATATCATCTTCACATTTATAATAACTTAGCAATTCTCTAATTTCATTTTTAGTAAAGCCGAATTTGTCGTTAAAAGTTTTTCTTAAAAGAGTATTTACTTCTAAATTATTTAAGCCTGAAAAAATGCTTTCTTTTACAACCCTAAGTATTCCTGTTATCAATGATTTTTCAACATATGGATTATCTTTAAGGGCTGATGTTAGTAAATTTCTAATTAAAGCAATCATATTATCATGCTGTGAGAGTCCAAATCTTGCATTTGGTTCCTCGAACGTACCCAGCGAACGAATGTGAGTCGGGTTTCCTTTATCAAGATATGCCTCTTGGATTGGTACATCATATTCATCTATGAATAGCATTACTTTTTTTCCATAATGTTTATTCATATACATCATCAAATTACTTATAGCTTCCGAAAAAATTCCAACTGGTGCCTTTCTGGATATTATCTCTTTAAAATCCGCTTTATCAAACTCTGATAAATTATTACTTTCTAATAAATACTCATGTTCCTTATACAAATTAGATAGCAGCATTTGAATTCCAATTTTAAAGTCATCATAAGACAAATGTTTTTGATTTTTAAATGTAATAAAAATTACTGGATATTCTCCTTGAAGCTTCATTATTTCTTTTTCATTCTCTATTTTTAAGTCCTTAAACAGATCTTTAGTTTCATTCTTAGTTCTTATATCAAAAAAATATCTCAGCATACTTAAATTTAAAGTTTTACCAAAGCGCCTTGGCCTTGGAGTTAATATTATATCAGCACTATTTTCTATGAATTCTTTTATTAATAAGCTTTTATCTACGAAATAATTTTTTCCTTCTATTAGCTTTTTAAAATCAGATGTTCCTATTTGTATAGTTTTTCTCACTTAAACCACCTTCTCCTTTCTTTCAATTTTTTATACCTTATTTAATTTTATATTCACTATTTATAACTTTTAAATTATAATAAGTTTCGTTTAATATTTTATAAGTATTCTAAATTGTTTTTTAGAGCATCTTAATGTAATTATATATTATTATAGACATTTTCACTAATTAAAATGACATTTCCAATATTACTTTTTCTCCCTCCTTAGGAATCATCTCGTCTTCAGTTAACCAACAGAATATCTCTTTTTCTTCTTCAGCTACATTACTAAATTCATCATTTTCATTAGTTTCAACGATATCATCTCTAATTTTCTTCTTCCTTGCTCTTTTATTCTTTTTATCTGTATTTTGACTTTTCTTCATTTCTAAAATTACAGGAGAATTGTTATGTTTACTAATATTATTTTTCTCGTCTTTATCTTGGTTTGTTCTTATATTATTTTCATTATTAACTCCATTATAAACATCAACCTTTTCTTCTTTAAACATTACACCCTTATTTAAACTTTCTGGAGTTTCAATATCTCTATCTATTTTACTATTTCTTAAGTTTTCCGCAATTTCACTATTGCTTTCTATTTCAATACCATTTATATTTTTTAACTCCTCCTCAGTAGCTTCTATTTTACTACTTTTCGAATGGTCAATCTCACTATATTTTTTCACAATTTCATTTTTTTCTTTGACTTTGATATTTTGATGCTTTACGAAATTTTTCACCTTGTATATATTATTATCTACGATTTCGATCATTTCCAAATTCATTAGAACATCTAATGCAGCTTTTACTTCACTGATCTCTCTATTAAATTCTATCGACAAAGTCTCTACTGTATATGGAATATTTCTTGACATATATAGTTCTCCCTCTTGATTTACCTTTCCAGCTAAAACAACTATCCTATTCCAAACATAGTGAATAAGATCCCTCTTAGGCATCCTATCTATTATTTTAAATTTTGTATCCTCATACATATCAACTCTAAATTTAACATATTTTCTTTCTCTCATATTCATCAATCCCTTTCATATATATTAATAAATTAATTCACAAAAGTTTTCTTACACTTAAAAAGTTCCGCATTGTAGAAATGTTCCGTATTGCAGCATAGCTGCTCTTTTCAGTAGTGCATAGCTACTCTTTTTATCGGGGCATATTTATCCTTCCAATTAATATATACGCAAAAAAAGAAATATATAAAGGGTTCTAAGAAAAATTTTTTTTATTAAATTATAATTTTATAACTAGGTTGCGGGTAATTATTCAAACGCAAAAAAAGCTCAGTGCCATATAACACTAAGCAGATTTAATTTTTTAAATCACACTATTATTTAATTGCTTTTATTCTAGCTATATCATACCAATTTTTAGATGTTATCATTTCAACACTATTTAGATCATGCTTTATGCTTGTTATATCTTCCGCAGTTCTTTCCACTTGTTCATGTGTTGATTCCAATTTCTTCTCAATTCTCTCTTGACCTTCTTTAAGCTCTCTAACATCTTGTTTAAGTACTTTAACATCTTCTTCGATTCCACTAATTTTAGTTTCTATTCCACCAATTTTATTTTCCATTGATGTAAATCTTAGTTCAAGCCTTTCAAGGATATCTAAAACTTTATCCTCCACTTTCTCACCTCACATATTTATTAGTAAGTAAATTAATTATATCATAATTTTATATTAGTTCTACTATTATTTTTAATGCATAGATACTCAAATTATTGATTTGACTTAATTAGAACCTCGCATCAAAACTTTCATATTCCTGAGGAATACAAGTGTATTGGATTTTGGCAATTTTACCTCATATGCTTAGTTTTCAAAGTGATGCAGATAAACCAATTATAAACTAGATTCATACTATGAAATATATTCCAACTAGAAATAAGACTTATGCTTTTATGGAATGTTTCATTAGGAATTTGATGGCTCTGATTCTTAATTGAAATTCCAAATCTATGATTTAGTCAATTGAAATTACTCAGCGAACGAAGTGAATCGAGTTTCCTTTAGACTATTCCAAGTATGCTAGTTCAAAAAGTGAGAATCGAAATTTTACATTTCGTTCTTCGAGATTTCTCTGTGAGCGCTCGCCTTTGATGCTAGCATCTTGGATGCAACTTGTGATCTTAGAATCACCCATCAAAATTTTCATATTCCTGAGGAATACAAGTGTATTGGATTTTGGCAATTTTACTTCATATGTTTAATTTTCAAAGTGATGTAGATAAACCAATTATAGGATAGATTTATATTGTAAAATATATTTCAACTAGAAAGCAGAAACATTTTTATGCAGCAGGCATTTGAAAATGAGCTGTAAAAAGTTCTTAATTGTAGGTTGTTCCACTAATGCTTGTCACAATAAAATTGGGAGCAAGCATTAGTGGTGCAATCTGTAATTTAGCACTTTCAGCGAAATTTTCATAGTCCTGTGAAATAACAATGTTTCTTCTTTCGGCGTATTATCACATAATTCTAAATTTAATAATGTTTATCTATATCCAAAAATAAAAACTCCCTCTCGGGAGTTTTTATTTTAATCTCTTTATTCTTTCAACACTACTTACTATATTTGTTATTCTTATTCCAAAGTTTTCATCAACTACAACAACTTCACCTAAAGCTATTTGTTTTCCATTAACTAATATTTCAACTGGTTCTTCTGCAAGTTTATCTAACTCTATTAAAGAACCTGTTCCTAAATTTAAAATATCCTGTATACTTTTCTTTGTTCTTCCTAGAACTACAGATATATCTAAAGGAACATCTAATATTAAGTCAATATTCTTTATTGGCGGAACGCTATTTTGCGGTACTAACGGTTCAAATGTTGCTGCATGAACTTCTACCGGCTGTTGCATTCTTGGCTGCTCATATTGTGGTTGTTGATATTGCTGCTGATATTGAGGTTCTGGTTGATATTGTTGTTGTGGCTGTTGTTGAACTTGAGCTGGTTGCTCATATATTTCCTTATTTACAATTGCATCTTTTTTATTATCTTTTTCTGGTTCTGATGCCGCCACTTCTTTTTCTTTATCTTCCCCAGTCATTATTGCAACAATATTTTTAGCTGTCTCTATTGGAAATATCTGCATTATATTACTATCTACAATATCTCCAATAGTCATTCTAAATGATACTCTTACTATTGGTTGATCTTCTGGTATTGCGTCAGAAATCGGTATAGATCCATCAACTACAATTTTGGCACTTGGTGGTGATATGTCAACTTTTCTTCCAAACATAGTAGCCATTGATGTAGCTGCAGAGCCTATCATTTGGTTCATAGCTTCTGAAACTGCACTAATTTCTATTTCAGACAAATCATGCGTTTCAGTAACATTTCCATCTCCGCCCATCATAAGGTTAGATATAACTAAACCATCTAATGTTTTTATAATTAAAATATTTCTTCCTATTATCCCTGCAATATATTCAATATCTAGAACAATATTTGGTGTTTCAAAGCCTTCTTTTATTTCTTTCAACGTAGTTACACTAACTACCGGAGTAGTTATGTTAACTTGCTGATTTATAAGCTGATATAAGGCAGTTGAAGCCGATCCCATGGAAATATTTCCGATCTCTCCAAGCAGATCCTTATCAATATCACTTATAGCTTCGGTATCTATTTTATTATCGCCAGCTGACGTATCTGCACTTTCAGCTCCAGTAGAAGCTAAATCTTCACCTGCTAATAACGCATTTATTTCTTCTTGTGATAAAAAGTTATTGCCCATACCCATTCACTTCCTTATCCGTTATATCTAAAATCATAACACCTGCATTCTTTCCTACTACACCCGGCTTAGCATAATAACATTCTTCATTACCTACATATACTTTTATTGGTGATGAACTCTTATTATCAAGTTTAATTACATCACCTACTGTTAGTTTCAAGAAATCATCTACTGTTATATTAGCAGTTCCAAGTTCCGCTATAATTTCGACATCAACTTTATTGATTCCTTTTTCTAATTTTTCTCTCGATTCAGCCATCGATGCTTCATTATCATTCTTAAATGCATATTGTACTACTAATTTATCTAATATTTTCTCTACACTTAAATAAGGAAGACACATATTAATAAATGTGCTTCTCTTATTCATTTCTACTGAAAATGTTATTAATGCCACAGGATCATTAGGTGCTAGTGTTTGATTGATTGCCGGATTAGTTTCGATTGCTTCTACTTCTGGCTCAACTTCTAATACCGAATCCCATGCTAATTTTAAATTACTTATCATTCCGGTAGTTACTTGTCGCATTATATTCTTGTCTATATCTGTAAATTCTTTTGTTTCAGCTTTTCTATTTCCCTTTCCCCCAAGCAAAACGTCTATTACTTGAAGAGAAAATTGAGGATTAGTTTCAAATATTATTGTCCCTGATAATGGAGCCATTTTAAATATTGTAATAATGGTAGGGTTTTGCACAGAATGAATAAATTCCTCATATGTTATCTGCTCTACAGATTCTATTTTCACCTTAACATTTTGCCTAGTCTGACCCGTTAAATAGTTGGAAATAATTCTTGCATAATTATCATGAATTAATTCAAGTGTCCTTATATGCTCTTTTGAAAATTTTTGAGGACTCCTAAAATCATAAAGTTTAACTTTATGTTTTTCTTCATCTTTACCAACATCTTCTGACTCTAATTCACCTGTAGATAAGGCAGACAATAAGGCATCTATTTCACTTTGTGATAAGACATCTGCCATATTTTTCCCTCATTTCAATAAACTAATTTAATAATTTGTCGATATCTATTATTGTAAGAAGTTTTTCGTCATAATTTAATATGCCCTTAATGTAAGGCTGTGCTTTACCTGCATCTTTTTCTATTTTCTGTATATTTTTCTCGTCTATATCTAAAACTTCTTCAACCTCATCCACTGATATTCCAATTTCTTCATCTTCTACTGTTAAAATAATTATATTATTTTGTTCTTTTCCAGGAGTTACATCAAGTAATAAATTTATGTCAACAAGAGATTTAATGCTCCCACGTAAATTTATTAATCCTTTAATATAACTCGGAGCCTTAGGAACTTTTGTAATCCCCATAGTATCATTGATACTTTGGACTCTATCTGTTTCTACTGCAAAATGTTCTTCTCCTAGTTTGAATACTACTATTTGCATTCATACTCCTCCTCTACAATAATATACAATCAACCATTGATAATTGACACTTAAATTAAAATTTCTTTAAAATTTGCAAAGATTTATTTATAGCCTGTTATAATTCATTTCTTGTATTATTGCTTTTATATTAACCTACAACTTTCTTTATAGCTTCTAAAACTCTATCCGCTTGGAATGGCTTTACTATAAAGTCTTTTGCTCCGGCTCTTATTGCATCCATAACCATTGATTGTTGTCCCATTGCTGAACACATGATTACTTTAGCATCTGGATCAAATGCTTTTATTTGTTTAACTGCTTCAATTCCATCCATATCTGGCATAGTTATATCCATTGTTACTACGTCTGGTTTTTCTTTTTTATAAAGGTCTACTGCAACTATCCCGTTATTTGCTTCACCTACTATTTCAAAATCATTTTTTTCTAAGATATCCTTTATCATCATTCTCATGAACGCTGCATCATCCACAATTAAAACTCTAGCCATACAATTTTACCTCCAAAATTTAATTTATTCCTATAGATTTCAATATTTTCTCTAACGAACCCGGCATAGGGATATAATAAAAATGTCCTCCTATATTCTCTTCTGTATCACTGTCTAAGAATACAGTTTCAATATCTAGTATATATTCATCATATTGATTGGACTCAATAAATGTAGTTGTGAGTATTGCACCTAACATATCAAATGAAGTTGCAGGCACTGATGGTGCCATAACAAGATTAGTTAACTGTGCAATAGCATTCATATATGATGCTGATATTATATTTGCTATCTCGCATAATACAGAACTTCCCATTTCACTTTCTGGAGACTGCTTACTTCCAACTAATTTTTTTATTACATTTTCAGCTGTTTCCTGTTCGAATACTAAAAGCATATTTCCTGAAATATCGCCCAGCACTCTTACAACTGTTCCAGCTACAGCACATTCTCCACTTTCTTGAAATACTTCTTCTAGTCTTACTACGTTTACTGCTGGTACTGTCATATCTACTTTTTTTCCCATCATCATAGAAAGAGCAGTTGCTGCATTACCTGCACCTATGTTAGAAACTTCTTTAAGTGCATCTAATTGCAAAGTGCTTAAATTAGAATACTCCACTTATAACCCTCCTTTAAAATTTTTCACCCTAAAGGGCCAATCATCTCACATTTATATATTATTATTGCTGTTATAACATAACAATAATAATATATCTTGTCCACTCCAAACCTTTAGCCTTTTGCTCATTTTTATGGAATTATAAGTCAAACTAATTTTAATTAGATTTAAAAATCTTACTTAAAAATTTCACTTTATAATAATGCCCCTACATCTAGTATCAGCGTTACTAAACCATTACCAAGTATAGTCGCACCAATATACTGATCTAAATTCTTTAATGTTTTTCCGAGTGGTTTTATAACTATTTCTTGTTGCCCAAGTAATGAATCGACTAATAAACCTATAGTTTTATCACCTACATTAACTATTATAACAAATTTCTTATCAGTATTACTAGCCTCTATATCTAAAGTTTCATTTAATCTTACTAATGGAATTACATTTTCTCTATAAATAATAACTTCTTTTCCATTACTTTTCTTTATATTTTCCTCTTTATAGTCAATTACTCTATCAATAAATCCTAATGATATTGCTAATGTTTCCTCTCCTACCTTTACAAGTAAAGCTTGTATTATTTGTAATGTAAGTGGAAGCTTAATTACAAAAGTTGAACCTTTACCTTCTTCACTTAGTAGATCTACAGTACCACCGAGTGCTGCAATTTTTGTTTTAACAACATCCATTCCAACTCCTCTTCCTGAGATATCTGTTACAACTTCATTAGTACTAAATCCTTGAGCGAAAATCAAGTTCTTAATATCACTATCTGATAATCCTTCTGTGTTTATTCCCTTTTGCTCTGCTTTAGCTTTTACTCTTTCAAGATTTATTCCTGCACCATCATCTGATACCTTTATTAATGCTTTAGTGCCTTCTTGATAAGCAACCAACTTTACTGTTCCAACTGGAGGCTTGCCTTGTGCAATTCTCTTTTCAGCAGACTCTATACCATGATCCGCTGCGTTTCTTAATAAGTGTATTAATGGTTCACCTATTTCATCAATAACAGTTCTATCAAGTTCAGTATCCGCACCTTCTATAACAAAGTTAATTTCCTTATTTAATTCTACTGATATATCCCTTATCATTCTTGGGAATCTATTGAATACTGTATCTAATGGAAGCATTCTAATCTTCATAACCAAATCTTGAAGATCAGATGTTGTTCTTCCTACTTGTTCCAATGTTTCATTTAACTCTTGTGATTTATGAACATTTACGATTTGTTCTAATCTAGTTCTATAAATTACAAGCTCAGAAACCATATTCATTAAATTATCTATTCTCTCTAAGTCAACTCTTACTGATTGATGTGCTTTCTTAACTTCTTTCTTTTGAGTGGACTTTTTAGCAGCTGGTTGCTTTGTCTCAACTTTTGCTTCAGCTGGCTTTTCTACTGGAGCCTTTTCTATAACCGGTAGCTCTGGTAGCTGTGGCACTTCTTTTACTTCTGCTTCTTTTGGAGCTATATCTGAAATTTCTAATTCTATTAAAGAAGCTTCAACTTTTGCAACTTCTGAAATTCCATTTACAACAGTTAATATTTCATCTACAGTATTTTTAGTTACTAAGATAAATTTCAATTCAAAATCAAACTCTTCATTTTCAATTTCTTGAGTTGATGGGTCTGATTTTAATATTTCTCCGTGATCTTCAAGATCTTTAACTATTAAAAATGCTCTTGCTGATTTTAATAAAGTGTTTTCACTTAATGTTACTTTTAATTCAATAGAGTTAAATCCTTTTTCTCTAGCTTGTCTAATAACAGATGTATCATATTGATTTAAATCTAAATCAAATTCATCACCTGATATCATTTTACTTTCATCTTCTGACTTAATTTCACTAGCTTGCGTTTCCTCTTCTGCGTTACTCTTGTTTCCATTTTCTTTTATGTCAGCTAAAGCTTTCATTATTCCATCTATATCTATTTTTTCCTCAGAACCTTCTTGAACATTGTCAACCATCTTTTCTAATGTATCAAGACAATCGAACAATACTGTCACTACATCCTGAGTTACTTTTAGTTTTCCTTCTCTGAATTCAGCTAATACATCTTCCATCTTATGGGTAAGCTCTGCTAAATCAGTAAATCCCATAGTCGCTGCCATTCCCTTAATTGTGTGAGCAACTCTAAATATTTCATTAACCTTATCTGTATCATCTGGATTTTGTTCTAAATCTAATAGTGATTCGTTCAATGTTTGTAAATTTTCTAATGACTCCTCTAAAAACATTGACATATATTGAGATGTATCCATCCTTACTCCTCCTCTATATCTTTTTATAAATAAAGGTTGACGCTTTTTCAAATCCATAGTCTCTATAATTATAAATGCTCTCTGTAGCTCCTACAAATAAAAGCCCACCCTTTTTTAATGAGTTACTGAATTTTTTATAAATTTCCTGTTTAACATCATTATTAAAATAAATAACTACATTTCTACAAACAATTAAATCAAAGCCAGTATCATATCTGTCTAAAATCAAATCATGTTTCTTAAAAGTTACCATATTCTTAATTTTAGACTCTACATAATATTTATCGTCCCTTACTTTAAAATATTTACTTAAATCTGTATTATTTACACCTTTCATTTCATTTTGAGTATATTCTCCAAGCTTTGCTCTAGAAAGTATAGTATCATCTATATCTGTAGCTATTATATTATGTCTTCCATTTGGCGCTAACTTATCCAATATTATTCCTAATGAATATGGTTCACAGCCTATTGAACAAGCTGCACTCCAAATTTTAAGACTTGAATTATTTGGTAGTAACTCCTTTGCAATTTGTTTTTCTAAATCAGTAAATAATTCTGGATTTCTAAAAAATTCTGTTACGTTTATTGTTATGAAATCTAGAAACTTTTGTCTTTGCTCTGGATTACTTTTTATAGACTTGGAATATTCATCTAATGTTTTTATACCAACTCTTGTCATTAAGCTGTTTATTCTTCTATTTAGCTGTTCTGGCTTATATGCTGATAAATTTATACCCAACTCTTTATGAACCCATTTGTGAAATTCATTAAAATCCATATTTCCTCCTATAACTGTTTAATTATTTTTACTATATTTTCAGCTATTTCATTAAGTGGAGCCACTAAATCTACTTTTCCAGTTTCAAATGCAGCCTTTGGCATACCATAAATTGTACATGTAGATTTATCCTCTGAAATTGTTATACCACCATTATCTTTTATGTTTGCAGTCCCATCAGCACCGTCTCTGCCCATTCCTGTAAGAATTACAGATATTAAATTTCCTCTGTACACTTTTATAGCAGAATTAAATAACTTGTCAACTGCTGGTCTCACTCCCCATATAGGCGGCTCTTCATTTAAGTGAATTAAATTATTTGAACCCACAGTCATATGTTGACCACCCTTGGCAATATATATGGTATCATTACTAATTCTCATACCTTCTGCCGCTTCAACCACTTTCATCTTGCAAGCTTTATCTAATCTTTCAGAAAATACTTTTGTAAATCCTTCTGGCATGTGCTGAACTACAAAAACCGGTACCCCTAAATTTTCAGGTAATTTGGTTAATACTTCCTGAAGAGCCTTAGGACCTCCAGTAGATGCTCCAATTACAACTGCATCTATTTTTTTATTTTTAGGTATACTGCTTACCCTATGTATAGTTTTTTCTTTTATTATATTGGGATTATTTAAACCAATCTCATTATTAGTTATTTGGTTATTTTTATTAGTTTCTAAACTTGTTAACTTCTTTCTAGGATTAACATTGCTGGTTATACTCTTTATTTGTTCTATTAAGTTATTTTTAACTTTTGCTATATCTAGCGAAATACTTCCTGATGGCTTAGTTATAAAGCTAATAGCACCATTATCTAAACATTCTAAAGTTAGTTCCGATCCTTCTGTCGTTGAACTACTAAGCATTATTACAGGATAATTTTTCCCAAGTCTTTTTAATTCTTTAAGAGTTGCAAGTCCATCTAAATCCCTCATATGTACATCTAATGTGATAAGGTCCGGATTGTACTTCTCTACCTTCTCAACCAATTCTCTTCCATCTCTAAATTTAGCTATAACTTCAAAATTACTTTCTGATTCTATCATATCTGATATGGCCTTTCTCATAAAAGCCGAATCATCAACAACAATAATCTTTATCTTACCCACCTAATCACACCTCTCTTTTTATTTTACAATTCTACAATTCCATGCCCTACAACTTTAAGTATTACTTTTCCATCACTAGCGTAAAGGATCATAGTTCTACCTTTATTTCCACCTATCTCCTCAGCAATTATAGGAATAGATTCCTCTTTTAAGCTTTTCTTCACTGCATCACTATTCCTTTTTCCAATATCGCTTATTATGCTCTTATCAGAAAAATTAAACATTGAAGCTCCTCCAGCTATTTTAGCTACGAGATTTCTCTTTTTACACCCTTGCTTTTCCATTTTATCAATTAGTAGTGGAATAGCTAAATCTGCAAATTTCATGGGGTTTGTACTACTTTTAAATTGTGTACTATCAGGAAGCATTATATGTGCTAATCCTGCCACCTTAACTGCCCTATCATATAAGGCGATTCCTATACATGATCCGAGTCCTATTGTCATTATTGTTCCTGGGTCGAGTACTAAATTTAGATCAGCTATTCCAACTTTTACTTCTGCACTTACCATCTTTACCCCCTAAAAGATTTTTTCTTCATCCTCTGAAGACAGTATCTTTTCTAAGTCTAATAAAATAACTATATTATCCTTTAATTTTATTAAACCTGCTATATATCTTTTGTCTATTGTTGCTGTTATAGGAGGTGCTTCTTCCATTAAATCACTACTAACATCTCGCACTTCGTAAACATTTTCTACAATAATTCCGAATTTATTTTCATCTCTTTTTACAACTATTATTTTTCTATTTTCATTTTCTTCATCTTCTCCAAAATTAAACTTTTTGGATAAGCTAATTATTGGAAGTATACTTTGTTCATAATTTATTACTCCCTTTACAAAACTAGGCGAATCAGGAAGAATTGTTGGCTCTTCATATCCTAAAATCCTCTCAACTTCTTTTATATCTGTTGCGTAATGCTCTCCATTTAATCCAAATATTAAAATTTTCACATCATTACTTGACATTACTTTGAACCCTCCTATAGTATAAATTTATCAATTGTTATTTCTCCAGTTTTATCTATATATGCCTCTACATTTTTAGAAGAAACTTCTAACATAATTTGTTTTTCTCCAAAGCAGAAAATAGTATTGTTATAAGCTATATCAGCTGTAATTCTTCCTTTTTTAGAGACTTTTAAAACAGTACTAACTCCAGCTGCACTTCCCACTGTCTTTAATTTTATTTCAGATCCAGCCGAAAGTGTGCCCCCTCTACAAACAGCTTTTTCACTGGTAAACTCTATATTTTCCAATGCTATTATGTTGCATGTATACTGTCCCTTACCTGTTATAAAAATACTTCCTGATGCTTCTATGGTTGACCCTTGAGCATATGCTAAATGGACATTTGTAGGAATCACCATCAAATCTTCTATTTCACAAATTTCTTCATCTAACAATTCCTTAAAAATGTCAAATTCATTAATATTATTTATTTTAAGTGGGCCCAAGCCCAATAGTTTATTTATTATAAATGTTGTAACATCACTATGCTGAATTCCTTCAGACATATTATAATTCAAAATATTTCTACATATCTTAGGTAGTGATTTGAACTTATTCTCTATTAATATTTTAATTATTTCTCCATCTTTCTTTGAACCTAGTAAGTTATGTTCTTTTACTTGCACTGTTGACTCAACTAAATCATCAATAATATTAGCTAGACTCTTCAAACTTTCTAAATACTGCTTTTTCTCAACATTTTCACATCCAGCTGTCACTGTTGAATTCAATATATTTCCGCCTATAAAAATTTCTCCTGAAGATCTGAGTATTGCAGATTCTACATTTTTGCCAACATGAAGCTCATTCCCTGCCTTAACTTCCATTCCTTCTAAAACATTACCAACAACTTCAACATTACCAACAAAATCTATATTTCCGCTTTTTAAATCTACTTGATCTACTTTGTATAATTTATTTACTACAAACGTATTTGCTTTATAAGCTGGCTTGCCTTCTGATGTTGCTATAATGTCATTATTTTCAAGTTTACATCCCTCTCCAAGCCTTACTCCAGTCTTTTTAAAAGTCTTTCTTTTAACAGCAGTACCAAATACATCTTGTCCATCACTTCCTGATTTTCCAGGTACTATTCTGCCTATAACGTCTCCAGCTTTAACATTTGCAATTTGAAATCTATTTCTATAATCGACTTTTTCTTCTGAGTCTTTGTAATGAATTAGTTCTTCAGAATCGTGAAACAAAACTTGAATCTCATCAGGAATGTCATCTACTGCTGGTATTCCTTTTGCAACTATTTTTTTTTCTATATTATGTTCATTACACATAGTCCCTAATTCTTTTTCAATAATTCCATATTTAATTCCATTACTCTTTAGCAACTCTTTTAATTCTTTTACTGTATATTTTGGTGGATATTTATCATCAACATTCTTCTTTTTGATTGTCAAATTTTTTTGATATTCTTGGTCAACTAATTCATATATATGAGCTGGGATTGATTTTATATCAACATATGCCTCCATTTTATCATCTGTAATTGATATATCTATGTTTCTTGTCGGCTCGTTCTCTTCAAATTTATATTCAATTTTATCTCGTGATGTTACAGGAGTTATTCCATCACATTTTTGCCCATTAATAATTAAAATTACACCCGGACAAGTTTTTATAGTAATAATTTCATCTTTATTATTGGATTCTGTTATTATTATTTTCCCATTCTCAATCTTAGCTCCAAATTCCTCTTTAGTTTCTGGTAATTCTTCAATTATTTCCTTTTCTTCAATGCTGCTCTTACTTTCGTCAACTTCTATTATTTCTATCTCTACTTTCTTTCTAAAAAACTTCTTTTCTTCCTTAATTATTCTATATTTTAAAGCTTCTTTCGAAAGATTTAATTCAGAAGATGCTTTTTCAAGACATTCATTTAAGGATGATCCAGAAAACTTCAAGTCCATAAATATCTCCCCCTAAAAATACTCCTTTATCTAAGTATACCACAGCCTATTTTAATTTTATATCCATTATTTATATTAATCTATATTATTTTACATGAAAATACAAATTAACTTAATTTTAATGATTTTTTATATACATTTCTATCTCATTATCATATTCTTTCATCAATTTTCTAATCAAGTTATTATCTACATTAAAATTTATGCTATTTACTGTTTTTATTGGTAATATTTTAGGAGATGTACCCGAAATAAACATTCCATCCAATTTATCTATATCAGAATATTTATATTCTACTTCCTCGACTTCAATCCCAACTTTGTTTGCAATATCTATTATTTCTCCTCTAGTTACTCCCGGCAATACAGCCTTTACAGGCGATGTAAGAAGTTTATTTCCTTTAACCATGAAAATATTTGATCTGCTGCCTTCTGTTATATGCCCATTTGAATCGACTAAAATAGCTTCATATGCATTATTATCCTTTATCTCTTTATTAACCTTTTCTCTAAAGCTATCATTTATTATTTTCGCATTAGGATTTTCTCTTTCTCCAAAATAAAGTATAGTGTTAACACCATTCTTATACATTTCATCAGATGGATATGAATGTTCAATAAAAAATACCCTTAGCTTTTTTTCATTTACTCCAAATGTTATTTTTATATTTCCTTCAGGTTTATTTTCACTTTCTATTAGAACATCAATTTCCTTACTTATTTCTTCGTAACTTACTAAAAATTCTTCATTAATTAAATTAAAAGAATTTTTCATTCTTTTTAAATGACTTTCTAGAAAAATTGGCTTTCTATTTATTACTCTTAAAACTTCATAAATTATTTTATCTTCCATACCTTGCCATCCCTTTCTACTATATATAGATATTGCAATTCACAATTCAAAATCATTGCTAAAATTCCTGCAATATTTTTAGAATCATGATAAAGAATCATTTTGCAATGCATATATATTATATATATAATCTGTAATATTAAATTAATATTATTAATTCTATAAGCCTAAACTTTAATCATATACTGATGTAAATTCTTTAACACAGCTTATACTATGTAATCAAATCAATTTCATTTCTTAATAAGACTGATATCTTAATCTATATTTTATTTCCATCTTAGTATCTCTATATCATGATTCTTTTTATAGTTTATTAAATATGGCTTACCTACTAGATCCAATAATGGTTTATCTGATAAAGAATCAGAAAACATATACGATTCCTTAAAGTCCACCTCAATTTTTTCATCTTTAAGTATTTCGTTCAATCTTCTAACCTTCTCTTCTCCCTTGCAGTTATTCCCTACCATTTTTCTTACGAAAGTTCCATTTTCAAATCCAAATTTAGTTCCTATTACTTTATCAACTTCTTTTATATTATAAAATTCATTAACGTAAAATTCAGGAGATGCTGAAATTAAGTATATATCATACCCCTCATTTTTAAGTTTTTTCATCATTTTCAATGCATCATCATATAAAATATTTTTTAGCCTTTCATCATAAAACTCTTTAACAAGTTCTGCTAGCTCCTCTTCTTTAATCCCATCTATAAACCTTAAAAATGTCTCTTTTACTTTTCTCTCATCGTATATTCCAATTACATACATAATTCCACAGTATACAGCTCTCGGTAAAAATCTAAGGTTTTTTTTATCTTTTTTAATTACATACTTAAATAACTCCATCAAAGTTTCTTTTTTAGTAATGGTATAATCTATGTCAAATATAGCTAGTTTCTTCAAAACACAAATACCTACCTTTTTAATATTTAATTCTTAACACTCAAAAATATCACTTAACTTTACTTTAAATCATTAAGTGTTTAGAGCTAAATATTATTAATGATTAATTTTGGTTAAAAATCCTTAGGCTTTTCTTTAAATTTAATTTTCATTATTATTTTTTTGTCACTAGTTTATTTTAAGTAATAATAATCTTAATTATTACAAGAAAATCGTAAATATATATGTTATAATTCACACTGCACAATTACAGCTAAAATTTTCGCTATATTTTTAGAATTATGATGAGGAACTATCTTTGCAACATATATACAAAAATTAGGAATCAATTCTAACCATAATATTCTTTCTTCATATTTACTATAAATAAACAACTTTAAAACTAGGTTTATGTGATAACTTACCAAAATCATAAACTATAACTATACTTAGACTATGAAATATATTCCAATCAGAAATAAGAAATGAGTAATATACATAAGTATAGATTATAGTTGTTTTATTCTATAGATAACCCAACTTTAAGTTAGATTTATACTATGAAATATATCCCAACTAGAAATAAGAATTATGCTTTTGTAACCACAAGGGTCATAATATGAAATGTTTCATTAGGAATTTGATGGCTTTGATTCTTAGATTAAAAGTTGTTCCAAGTATGCTAGTTCAAAAAGTGAGAATCGAAATTTTATATTTCGTTCTTCGAACTTTCTCTGTGAGCGCTTGCCTTTGAGGCTAGCATCTTGGGTGCAACTTGTGAGCTTAGAATCATCCATCATAATTTCCTTAGAAACTGGAACAACAGCATAATTCTCATTTCGGCGAGTTATATGCATAAGTTCAGGTCTTAGTTGGGTTATCTATATACATTATTTAATTTTGCTTAAAAATGTTGAAATTCTATCTATTCCAGTTTCTATTATATCCATAGATGTCGCATATGATAATCTTATATAATCATCTAAACCAAATCCAGCACCTGGTATTACTGCAACTTTCTCTTCTTCTAGTAATACTTTTGCAAAATCTACAGAGTTGTTAATAGTTTGATCCTTAAACGTAGTATTCAAGTAAGAAGATATATTAACCATTATATAAAATGCCCCATTAGGTTTTATAATTGATATTTCGTTTAACTTTTCTAATTTATATATCATGAAATTTCTTCTGTTCTCAAATTCTTTAATCATATTGTTTAAATCTTCTACTGGACCATTTAATGCCTCTATTGCAGCATATTGAGCTATTGTATTTACATTGGATGTCATGTGACTTTGAATGCTTGTCATAAGCTTAGTTATACTTTCACTTGCAGCTGCATACCCTAGTCTCCACCCAGTCATTGCATATGTCTTAGAAACGCCGTTTATTACTACGGTTCTTTCATAGGCATCTTCATTTAATGCTGCTATACTTATGTGCTTTTCTCCATCATATATTAGCTTTTCATAAATTTCATCTGATATAATTAATAAATCATGTTCTTTTGCAAAATTAGCAATTTCCAACAATTCATCTTCGTGATAAATTGTTCCTGTAGGATTATTAGGGCTGTTTAATAAAAGCGCCTTAGTTTTACTAGTTAAAGCTTTTTCTAAATCAGCAACTGTATATTTATAATTATTTTCTTTTAATGTTTCAACAAATACCGGAACCCCATCAGCTAATTTCACTAATTCAGGATAACTAACCCAATATGGTACAGGAATTAATACTTCATCTCCTGGATTCAAAGTTGCCATAAACACATTTGCAAGACATTGTTTTGCACCTGTAGAAATTATTATTTGGCTTGGCTTATACTCTAAGTTATTATCATTTTTAAACTTATTACATATAGTAGTTTTTAATTCTAATAACCCTCCTGCTGGAGTATACTTAGTTTTTCCATCATTCATGGCTTTTATAGCTGCTTGAATTATGTTTTCTGGTGTATTAAAGTCTGGTTCCCCTGCTCCAAAACTTACTACATCAACCCCTTGACTTTTTAGTTCATTAGCTTTAGCTGTGATTGCCAATGTAATTGATGGTGTGATATTCCCCGCTTTTTTAGATAATTGCATTGCTTTTTCCCTCCAATTTTGACCTTAAAATGAATTATAGAAAATTTTCTAATTCATTTATATATACTTTTGTCACATAATAAAAATATATCATTAATATATTGAATTGTAAACAATATGGAATATTTAAGACATATTAAACAAAAGACCTTAGTAATAAATTACTAAAGTCTTTAACTTCTTATTCTTCGCCTACTAATTCATTTTGATAATAAGCTGATACTCTATCAAATTCTTCTTCATCCGGAACAACAAGTTCATCTTCATCAAGTCTGAAAAGATAAACTGAATCTTCTTCTGGATTTTGAGCTAAATAATATGCTTTTCCTTCATATTCAAATTCGTCGATTATAGGGCATGTAACTACATTTCCATTTTCATCTTCTAAATCTATAACGAAGTTTTCTTCATCATTGCATCCGCATCCACATTCATGATCTTCATCATGGTGATGTCCACCACATCCACAACTTCCTTCTTCACTATTGCATCCACATTTTTCTAAATCTTTTTCCATGTTTCAACCTCCTTTTGGTTCTTAATTAATTTTACCCTTAAATCATCAAAATTAAAACCCTTAAATAAAAAAATTGTAAAGTAATTTTAATAAATATTCTAATTATGTATACTCAAAAATATTCAATTCTTAAAAATTCAATTAAAATTACAATTATTACAAATTAAATGTTATATATATGTTGCAATTCACAATGCACATTTCACAATTCACAATTACGGCTGAAATTCTTGCACTATTTTTAGAATTGTGATGAAGAATTATTTTTGCAACATATATATATAATATTTTTTCCTTTCATTTTCTTTTGAAACTAACCTCCTACATCAGCTTCTTTATATTTTATTTGCTCCAAATTCATAATCATCAATATTATTCACCAATGCAATTTCACAGTAAACAAAAAAAGAAGTCACTTCTTATAGAATAATTTCTACAAAGAAGTGACTCCTCTTTTTGCGCAAATTTAGTTATTTCAATATTTTAATTACTATTGTTGATTAGCTAATTTCTTGTATCCTTCTAATCTGTCCATAGCATCTTTCTTAGTCTTTTCAAATAAAGCTTCTGCTTGTTCTGGGAATGCTTTAGCTAATGAAGAGTATCTAACTTCTCCCATTAAGAATTCCTTGAAGTCTGCAGTTGGTTCTTTTGAATCTAATGAGAATGGATTCTTTCCAGCATCTTTTAATTCTGGGTTGAATCTGTACATTTGCCAGTATCCACTAGCTGTAGCTCTCTTAGCTTCTTCTTGGCTGTTACCCATACCAATTCTTAATCCGTGGTTGATACATGGTGCATAACCGATTATTAATGATGGTCCTTTGTAAGCTTCAGCTTCTGCGATTGCTTTAAGAACTTGGTTCTTATCAGCTCCCATATTAACTTGAGCTACATATACATAACCATAAGTCATAGCCATCATTCCAAGGTCTTTCTTCTTAGTCTTCTTACCAGATGCAGCAAATTTAGCTATTGCAGCAGTTGGAGTAGATTTAGAAGATTGTCCTCCTGTATTTGAGTAAACTTCTGTATCAAATACAAATATATTTACGTCTTCTCCTGAAGCTAATACGTGGTCAACTCCACCGTATCCGATATCGTATGCCCAACCGTCTCCTCCGAAGATCCATTGTGATCTCTTAACGAAGTAGTCTTTTTCAGCTAACATTTCTTTAGCTATTTCAGTACCAGATTTTTCTAAAGCAGCAACTAATTTAGCAGCTCTATCTCTAGTTCCAGCACCTTCATCTATATTATCTAACCAATCTTGTATTTCAGCTTTTGCTGGATCATTTGCAGCTATAGCAGCTTCAGCTTTTTCAGCTAATCTTTCTCTTATAGCTTTAACTCCTAAGAACATACCAAATCCATATTCAGCATTATCTTCGAATAATGAATTAGCCCAAGCTGGACCATGTCCTTCTTTGTTAGTTGTATATGGAGTTGAAGGAGCTGATCCACCCCAAATTGATGAACATCCTGTTGCGTTAGCAATCATCATTCTGTCACCAAATAATTGAGTTATAAGCTTAGCATATGGAGTTTCTCCACAACCTGCACAAGCTCCTGAGAACTCAAGTAATGGTTGTTCAAATTGGCTTCCTTTAACTGTGTTTACGCTCATTGGGTTCTTCTTAACTGAAATATCATGTACTAAGTAATCCCAAGCTGGAATATTTACATGTTGGCTTTCTTGTGGTTGCATAACTAATGCTTTTCCTGGAGCAGGACATACTTGAGCACAGTTTCCACATCCACTACAATCTAATGGAGAAATACCCATAGCATAGAATAATGGTTCTTCAGTCTTTAATGCTTTAGCTGCAACTGCTTTAACTGATTCTGGAGCAGCATTCTTTTCAGCTTCTGTTAATAAGAATGGTCTTATTACAGCATGTGGACATACATATGAACATTGGTTACATTGAATACATTTTTCTTTATCCCATTCAGGAACATTTACTGCAATTCCTCTCTTTTCGAATGCTGCAGTACCTGCTTCAAATGTACCATCTTCCATTCCTGCAAATGCAGATACAGGAAGTTGATCTCCTTCTTGTCTGTTCATTGGGATAACTATATCTTTAACAAATTTAGTTGCATGCTTGATTTCTTCAGCTGCTTCATCTTGTGCAGTCTTCCAAGCTTCTGGAATATTGATTGCAACAATAGATTCAACACCTTTATCGATAGCAGCGTTGTTCATATTAACAACTTTTTCACCCTTCTTACCATAAGAAGTTACAACTGAATCTTTTAAGTGCTTAATAGCATCTTCAACTGGAATAATGTTAGCTAACTTGAAGAAAGCTGATTGCATTATCATGTTGATTCTTCCGCCAAGACCGATTTCTTGAGCAATTCCTACAGCATTAATAGTATAGAACTTAATGTTGTTGTTTGCTAAGAATCTCTTGTATGATGCAGGTAATTTTTCTTCTAATTCTTCTGGAGTCCAGATAGTGTTTAATAAGAATGTTGAACCTGGTTTTAATCCTTCAAGTACATTGTATTTGTGGATGTATGATTGGTTAGAACATGAAACAAAGTCTGCTTTGTTTATTAAGTATGGTGACTTAATAGCTTTCTTACCAAATCTTAAGTGAGATACTGTAATTCCACCTGATTTCTTTGAATCATAGAAGAAGTATGCTTGAGCATACATATCAGTATTATCTCCGATAATCTTGATTGCGCTCTTGTTAGCTCCAACAGTACCGTCTGATCCTAATCCCCAGAACTTACAAGCTGTAGTTCCTTCTGGAGTAGCATCTATATCTACATGAACTTCTAATGAAGTGTTTGTAACGTCATCTTTGATTCCGATTGTGAATCCGTTCTTTGGTTCAGCTTGTGCTAAGTTTTCATAAACTGCAGCAATGTGACCTGGATTTGGATCCTTTGAACCTAAACCAAATCTTCCACCAACAACAAGTGGTGCATCAGCTTGGCCATAGAATGCATTTCTTACATCTAAGTATAATGGTTCCCCAGTTGATCCTGGTTCTTTAGTTCTATCTAATACAGCAATTTTCTTAACTGTCTTTGGAATAGCTGCTAATAATCTTTCATTTGAGAATGGTCTGAATAATCTTACTTTAACAACACCAACTTTTTCTCCGTTAGCATTTAAGTAATCTATAGTTTCTTCACAAACATCAGTAGCAGAACCCATAGCTATGATTACTCTATCAGCATCTGGTGCTCCATAGTAATCGAAACAGTGATATTCTCTACCAGTTAATTTAGTAATTTCAGCCATGTAACCTTCAACAGTTTCTGGTAATTCATTGTAGAATTTGTTTACTGCTTCTCTTTCTTGGAAGTATACGTCTGCGTTTTGTGCAGTACCTCTAGTTACAGGATGATTTGGATTTAAAGCTCTAGCTCTGAAAGCAGAAACTGAATCCCAATCTACTAATTTAGCTAATTCATCATATTCAAGAACTTCAATTTTTTGAACTTCATGAGATGTTCTGAATCCATCGAAGAAATTACAGAATGGAATTCTTGTCTTAATTGCAGTTAAATGAGCAACTGCTGCTAAGTCCATAACTTCTTGTACTGATCCTTCTGCAAGCATTGCAAAACCAGTTTGTCTTGCTGCCATAACGTCTTGGTGATCTCCAAATATGTTTAAAGCAGAAGTAGCTAATGCTCTAGCTGATACATGGAATACTCCTGGTAACATTTCACCAGCAATTTTATACATGTTTGGTATCATTAATAATAAACCTTGTGAAGCAGTGAAAGTTGTTGTTAATGCTCCAGCTTGTAAAGATCCGTGAACTGCACCAGCAGCACCAGCTTCTGATTGCATTTCCATAACTTTAACAGGTTGTCCAAAAATATTTTTTCTTCCTTGTGCTACCCATTCATCTACGTGTTCTGCCATTGGTGATGATGGTGTGATTGGATATATTGCAGAAACTTCTGTAAAAGCATATGCTATATGAGCTGCTGCAGTATTACCATCCATAGTTTTCATTTTTCTCATCGCGTTGACCCCTCTTTCTAATTTTAAACATAAATTAGTAATTTAAATTTATTAATAAGTTAGTCTTAAAGACCACCTAATAAACATATTAATATTTATCTTAAGAGATTTTTAACAATAGACGCACGAAACAATATGACAAACCTTATATTAATTAACTAGTTTTTTTCCTAATTGTTTAATAATGTTTGCCTGCGTTTTAGTTGGTGAATCTTTAATTGTTAAATCTCCAATTACATTAAAACCATAAGATGACATTTCATCTTTCCATAATTTCATAAAAGTATCTTCAATCCACCCGTAAGTTGCAAATAAAATACAATTTTTATTTATGTTTACATCTCTATAGTTTTGTAATTGATCTAAAAATGGTTTCATTTCTTCCTGTTCGATTTTAGTGGCATCTACTGCTGGACTTCCAAAAGCAATAGAATCAGCTTCTAAAACATCTTCCAATGTGGCATCTGCAACGTGCTTCACACTTACTTCCGCTCCTTGCTCCCTAGCACCATCTGCCATAGTGTTCGCAAGTGCTTCTATATTTCCTCCACAACTCCAATAAATGATTGAAACTTTTTTCATTGTAATGCACCTCATCTTCTTGTTAAATAATTAACTTATGTTTTCACTAAAATGAACTTACTCTTTTATTATATCTCACATATTTTTTTTTGCAAGATTTGATTGTATAATTTGTGCTTTATTTAAATAATAATTACAAATTTAATAAATTATTTTTTTATCTTAACACTTCTTAATAATACGTTTATTATTGCTTCAACACCGCTTTTGGCTTGACTCTTTTCAATATTATTAATTAATTCATCTTTTCTTTTTTTTAGCTCAAGAACTTTTTCATATAATACATTATTTTTAATTTCTTCTTCTTGCAGCATTAATGAATACCCTTCTTTTTCAAACGACTTAGCATTTAATATTTGATCCCCTCTACTTGCCTTTTTTGAAAGTGGTATTAATAGTGTTGGTTTTTTTAATGCTAGAAATTCAAATATAGAATTAGCACCTGCTCTTGAAATTATATAATCACAAGCCTTCATAAGGTCAGGCAATTCTTCGGTTACATATTCAAATTGCTTATACCCTTTTTTATTTAAAAAATTATTATCTACATTACCTTTTCCGCAAATATGAATTATATTAAAATCTTTTAAAAGCTTATCTAGATTTTTTCTTATTTCTTCATTTATGAGCTTAGAACCTAGACTCCCCCCCATAATAAAGAGAATCTCCTTATTGTCAGAAAATTCACATATTTTTTTTCCTCTAGTCTTATCTCCGTTAAGTATTTCTTCTCTGATTGGGCTTCCTGTAAGTACTCCTTTATCATCCTTTACAAACTTTAGACTTTCTCTAAATGTGACACATAGTTTATCACAAAATGGTGCCGAAAGTTTATTTGCAAGCCCTGGAGTCATATCTGATTCATGTGCAACCACTGGTATTTTTTTAATAGATGCTGCTATTACAACTGGAACAGCTACAAACCCCCCCTTTGAAAAAATCACATCTGGTTTTTCTTTTGATAATATTTTTAGTGCTTGAGCAATTCCCTTTAAAATTTTGAATGGATCAGTAAAATTTTTCACATCAAAATATCTTCGTAATTTCCCGCACGAAATTCCGAAAAAAGGTATATTGTTTTTAGTTATTATTTCTTTTTCAATGCCGTCAAAACTTCCGATATATTTTATCTCAAAGTCCTTTTGCTTTAATTTAGGAACTAAAGCCAGATTAGGAGTAACGTGACCAGCAGTTCCTCCCCCTGTCATTATTATTTTATACTTAGCCAAAAACTATCATCCTTTCTTATAATCACTCAAAATTTATGATATGTAATTTTAAGTTTATAACATTTTTTTATGCTTAGCTAAAAAACTTTATATCTTTATCTATAGTTTTGTACTACAATTTGTATAGTAGTATTACCATTATATTCATTAATACTTGGATAAAATACTAAATCAAGGTTTACATGATTGTATTCTCCATTATAAAGTTTTTGCAATTCTTCGTTTCCATATTTATTGCTAACTTCTTCCTCAAATTTTTCAATATCCCCAAAATAAATAGCATCCAGAGCTTTATTCATCCTGGTCTTGAGTTTTAATTTTAGCACATTCCTATTCTTCCCAAGTATTGTTGCCCTTAATAAATTAATATTTTTCTCAGCAAACAATGGTTTAGAGTTTGATTTACCAAAAGGCTCTAATCTTTCCAAATCATTTATCACATCGTAATTTATATCATCAAGTGGCAAAACCGAGTCTATGGTAACTTTTCTCAATAAATCCTCGTCTTTTAAAACTGTATTCTCATTTAATCTTCGCCTAAATTCATCTATATTTTCTTCCTTTAACGAAAAACCTGCTGCCATAGGGTGTCCACCAAATTTTTCAAGCAGGTCCTTACACTTAATAAGCTCTTCAAACATATTGTATTCTTCTATTGATCTTCCTGAACCCTTCACACCATGTTCCGCTTTTGTTATCACCAAAGTTGGAACATTATATTTTTCTTTTATTCTTCCTGCTATTATACCTGCTAAACTTTCATGTATATCAGGTATATAAATAACAAATACCTTATCATTTATCATTCCACTTTTTTCTATAATTTCAACAGCGGCCTCAACACCCTTCATAGTCATATCTTTTCTCTCTTCATTCAGCTTAACTAACTCTTTTGCGAGCCTTACTGCTTCCTCTTCGTCATCTGAGAGCAATAATTCCAATCCTCTTTTAGCCGAATCTAGCCTCCCTGAAGCATTTATACATGGCCCTATAATAAATCCAAGATGATATACCGATAAAGTTTTTTCTGTTAATTCGCATTCTCTTATTAATTCTTGTAAGCCTAAGTTAGTTGTGCTGTTAATAAGCTCTAATCCCTTTTTAACAAATATCCTATTCTCATCTACCAAATCTACAACATCGCAAACTGTGGCTATTGCTAAAAATTCTATGAATTTATAGCATTCTTTTTTATCTATATTAAAAGCATCATAAAGAACCTCTACTAGCTTAAATGCTACGCCCGCTCCACACAATTGTTTAAATTTATAATTACATTCACTTTGCTTTGGATTTACTACTGCATCAGCGCTTAAGCTTATGAATTCTCTGACGTTATTTTCTTTCTCAACAAATGGTATATCATGATGATCTGTAACTATTACAGTAATTCCTAATTCTTTTGCGTATTTTATTTGGTCTATAGCGGATATACCATTATCGCAAGTTAGTATGGTATCAACCCCATCTTCTTTTGCCTGCCTTATAATATTCATATTAATTCCATATCCATCTTTTATTCTATCTGGAATTTCATAATCTACATTTGCATTGCACCTTTTTAAAGCTGAGTATAAAATATAAATACTTATTACACCATCAACATCGTAATCTCCAACAATTCGTATCTTATTCTGAGATTTTATTTTCTCATGCAGTATATCAACTGATTTTTCTAAATCTTTCATCTCTCTAGCCTCATGAAATTTATCAAAATCAGGATTAATATAACTCCTTATCATTTCATCGCTTACAATATTTCTGTTTACTATAAGCCTGCTAACTAATTCTGAAAGCGCATATTTTTTAGATATGTATTTATAGTCAGCTTTTATATTTTTTATAAACCATCTTTCTGCCATTTCTTCTCCCCTCACAGCATGCCGCAACAATACCCCTAAGACCTTTGATCCTAGAGGTTATATACTTTAGATTTCCATATCTTTCATTTCTCTTATACTGAAATAAAGTGAAAACTTTCCCAGTAAATTTGATAACTTTTACCCTATAAACATCTTATATAGCATACCAGATGAAATACTTTCTACTTTATTCTCATACCCAAGAATATCTAATAACTTATATGCAAATGCCATCGCTGTTGCTGGGCCTCTGCTAGTTACTATATTCTTATCAACTACTACAGCATCTTCTAAATATTCACAATTTGGTAATTCATCTTCATATCCTGGATAAGAAGTTATATTTCTTCCCTCTGTGATTCCCGCTCTTCCAAGAACTATTGGTCCTGCACAAATTGCTCCAATTAATTTTCCTTCTTTGTTTTGCTTTTTAACAAATTTTATTACTCTCTCATCATCTCTTAAGTTAGTAGCTCCTGGAATTCCTCCTGGTATTACCACTAAATCATATTCCATATTTTCATCAAAAAGCTTATCTGCCTGAACTACCACACCATGACTTGACTTAACTTGCTTTTCTGCAATTGATACTAAATCACAAGTTACATCTGCCCTTCTTATTATATCAGATACAGTTAAAGCCTCTATTTCCTCAAAACCTTCTGCTAATAAAACGCATACTTTCTTCATATCAATTCCTCCTTAAATCTAAACAATGAGGATATCCTAAACTATTTTTTAGAACACCCTCATTCTGCTTCTCTTCAATTTATACCTACATTATACCCCATTTATTGTTTAACTACCACAAATTAATTGTTAGAATTGGAACTTTCCACTCTATAATCTTCTTTACTTTCTTGTAACCAACTACCATAAATGATTCACACATAATAATATATTATGTGTGAGTCACTCACTTTGCTAAAAAGTAAGAATCAAAATTTTTTATTTTATATACAACATAACTAGTTGTGTTTAATAAGTTCCACATTGTTCTTCGCACTCTTTTTAGCAGTGCGCACTTTTTTTTATTGGCAATATGTTCTTTTTTGTACTTTTCACTTTTTATAATTATAAGTTCTTGGTTATGCTTAATAAGTTCCGCATTGTGCTTCGCACTCTTCTTAGCAGTGCGCACTTTTTTATATGTGCTATGTTCTTAATTGTGCTTCGCACCTTTTTTATAGTTATAAGTTCTTGGTTGTGCTTCGCACCTCTTTTATATGTGTACATCTTTTATTTCATCATCAAGTGAGACCATCATTATACTTGTTCCTCTTCCAGCTCTGTTTTGAAGTTTAATATCACTTATATCCATTACTGATTTTTCCTTACCCTTAGAAACAAGTGTAATTTTTGTATTATCGGAAGATAAAATCACGCTATTGTCATCACTTTTCCTGTAATTGCTATGATACTTTCCAAAAATAACTTGATCTTCATCCCTTAAACTTATTCCTGTTACTCCCGAAGCTATTTTACCCATTATATTTACATTTTCAACCGGGAATCTTATTGCCATTCCTTTTTTAGTTATCATGATTAAATGTCCAAGCTTTATTTGATTCATTTCTACAGATACAACTTCATCATCTTCAAACTTAAACTTATAGCATGCTTGCTTTAGGAAGTCACCTTCAAATTCTTTTAACAATGTTTTCTTAACCATTCCTTTTTTCGTAAACGTGTATACTCCTAAATCTTCATCATAAGAATCAATGGAAATCAAACTTATTATCTTTTCTCCCTTTTCCATTTTACCTATAAATGCTTCTACATTTATTTCTTTATTTAAAACATTTCTCATTAAAAATACTGGTATTTTATATACATATCCCCTGTTACTAAAGATAAGCAATTCCTTTAAAGAATTTGTTTTAACTTTTAACGAATCCTCTTTTATCCTATCATAGGATTTAAACTTATTCTTATCCGTAACTCCAACACTTAATTCAAAATATTCAATTTCATTAGTGTCTTCTACTTGACTAATTTCATCCTCTTCTGAGAAATTAAATAGCTGAGTAGGTAAAATATTTCTAGCAGTTTCCTCTAGATTTTTTATTTCAAGAGTAAATTCCAACCCTAGTTTACTCTTAACTTTTAAGAACTTCTCTTCTTCTTCCAATTCTCTCATTGATACATCAATTAGCTCATCGCCATCTCTAAGTTTTAACGCTTGAAGTTTACCATATGCAGTTTGGAATTTATCTAGAGAACTTAACTTAATTCCTCCATGTTTTGTTATAAATCTAAATGCTTTGCTAGGATTGAAATTATCTATGGATATCGCTGCAATTATCTTTTCATTATCAAGATTTAAGGATTTAATAATATCATCTAATCTATCCCCTTTTTCTTTCCATTTCATTTCAGGAATATTAATGCCCTTCGTTTGGTACATAAAACCTTTATCCGTAAATACAAGAAGTGTATCCTTAGTATTAGAATTTATTAAATATTTTAAAGAATCTCCTTCTCTATACTCAATATCTTCTGGATTAGAACTAGATCTATTGTAGTTTTTTAATGGTATTCTCTTTACAAATCCATCTTTAGATATTGTTATCATAACTTCTTCTACAATAATTAATTCTTCAACATCAATTTTACTTTCATTATCATCATGTATAATTTCAGTTCTTCTATCATTTCCGTACTTATCGCTTATTTCTTTTAATTCACTTTTAACAACTTTCAAAAGTTCTTTTTCGCTAGATAAAATCTTTTCTAGTTTCTTTATAAGCTTCTCAAGCTGCGCATATTCTTTTTCAAATATTTCTATTTCAAGACCAGTTAATCTATATAGCATAAGTTCTAATATAGCTTGTGCTTGAGCCTCAGAAAACCCAAATTTGCTTATCAAGTTTTCCGATGCATCCTTTTTAGACTTTGAACTTCTAATGGTTGCTATAACTTCATCTAAAACACTTATAGCTTTAATAAATCCTTCAACAATATGATGCCTCTTTTTTGCCACATCAAGTTCTTTTTGGGTTCTTCTAGTTATTATTTCTTTCTGGTGCTCTACATAATATCTTATTATAGCCTTTAAACTCATAGTTTCTGGCTTTCCATTTGCAAGGGCTACCATGTTAAAACTTATGTTACATTGTAAATCAGTTTTCTTGAACAAATATTTTAGAACTTTATCTGCGACATCTTCATCTGCATTTTTCTTTAATTCAATTACAGCTCTTATTCCACTTCTATCAGACTCATCTCTAATATCTGTTATAGATTCCAATGCTTTTGCATGTCTCTTATCTCCTGTCATTTCAGATATTGTTTGGAGAATCCTAGACTTATTTCTTCTGTATGGGAATTCAGTTATAATTATTCCCATTCTTCCATTTTCCAATTTTTCAATTGAAGTTTTTGCTCTATAAGCTACTTTTCCTTCACCAGTTTCATATGCTGATAAAATGGATTTTTCCCCTATTAAGATTCCTCCAGTAGGTAGGTCTGGTCCTTTTATATATTTCATAAGTTCAGAAGTAGTTATTTCATTATTATCAATATATGCTAGTACTCCTTCTGTTACCTCTCCCAAATTATGTGGAGGTATATTAGTTGCAAGCCCTACAGCTATACCAAACGCTCCATTTACTAATAAATTAGGATATCTACTCGGTAATACTTTAGGTTCCATTTCACTATCAGAATAGTTTGGAACCATTTCTACCGTGTCCTTTTCAATATCTCTTAGCATTTCCATTGCAATAGGAGATAATCTAGCCTCTGTATACCTCATAGCCGCAGCCCCATCACCATCGATAGATCCCCAGTTCCCGTGACCTTCAATTAACGGTGCCCTAGTTGAGAAATCTTGAGCTAGTATTACCATAGATTCGTATACAGATGAATCACCGTGAGGGTGATACTTACCTAAGATATCTCCAACTATTCTTGCAGATTTATAATAAGGTCTATCCGGAAAGGCCTTAAGCATATATGAACCATATAAAATTCTTCTATGCACAGGCTTAAGACCATCTCTAACATCAGGAAGTGCTCTATCTTTAGCAACTTCTATAGCATATGGTAAATAATTCTCTGGCATTGCTTCTTCTAAAGGAATACCAATTATATTATTATCTTTAGGTATAATATTTTCATTCTTTTTTGCCATACTCTTCTCCTTTTTTGATGCATAATGCACAGTTCACAATGCACAATTAATTGTGAAATTTCTAAATTTTAATTTCAAGTTCCGCAGGAACGTGTTCATTAATTGTGCCTTGTACATTGTACACTGTGAATTGATTAAAATTCTCCGTATTTATACATATAGTTCTTTCTAGGTTCAACAATATCCCCCATAAGTAATGAAACCATCTTTTCTGCCTTAGCCGCATCTTCTATAGTTACTTGAAGCAGGGTTCTACTTTCTGGATTTAATGTTGTATCCCACAATTGGTCTGGATTCATTTCTCCTAGTCCTTTATATCTTTGAATCAGCGCACCTTTTCCAACTTGTTTCTTTGTATTTTCAAGTTCATCATCACTATATGCATACTTAACTATAGTTTTTCCTTTAGTCTCTCTATATACTTTGTACAATGGCGGCTGTGCCAAGTATAAATGTCCATTAGCAATAAGTGGCCTCATATATCTATAAATATAAGTCATCCATAGTGTCCTAATATGATATCCATCCACATCAGCATCACTCATTATTATTATCTTGTCATATTTTAAATCTTCTTCTCTATAGTTATCCAAAGTACCTGTTCCAACAGCAGTGTTAAATATTTTTAATTCTTCAGAAGCCAATACATTTTCAAGTTTTTGTTTTTCAGTATTCATTATCTTACCTTTTGAAGGCATTATAGTTTGAAACCTTCTATCTCTAGCTTGCTTTGCAGATCCTCCTGCTGAATCTCCTTCCACAACTATAAATTCATTTACAGTTTTATCTTTCAATGTACACACAGCAACTTTTCCTGCAAGTGGTGCTGTACCTTTTCCTATTTTCTTTTTTTCTGCTTCATTTATTTTCTTAATCTTGTCTCTTCTTTTAGCTGCTTCTAATGCGTTATTGATTATACTTGTTGCCAAAGTTTTATTATCTTCTATCCATTCAGAAAATTTAGTATACACTAAATCATTCATCATAGTATACGCTTCATTATTTCCAAGTTTAGTCTTAGTTTGACCTTCAAAGATAGGATTTGTGATTTTAATTCTTACAATAGCAGTCATACCTTCTCTTAAATCATCGCCTTCAAATTCCTTATCTTTTTCCTTAACCAATCCTAACTTTTTAGACCATTCTTTAAAAGCTCTTGTCATTCCAGTCTTAAATCCAGTTTCATGAGTCCCAGCTTCTGTTGTTGGAATGTTATTCACATAACTTGCAATATATTCAGTAGTTGAATCTGTAAATTGAATACATACTTCACCATATAATTGAAGTTCCCCAACAGTTCTTTCGCCGTCAAAAATTATAGGCTCTTCATGAATTGGTGTTTTACTTTCATTTAGATAATTTATAAAATCTAAAAGACCATTTTCTGAGTAATATTCTTTAGTGATTTCTTGTCCTTTTCTTTTATCTATTAATTCTAATCTTATCCCTTTATTTTGGAATGCCAGCTCCTGTAATCGGCTATCTATTATATCAAATTTAAAATCAGTAGTTGAGAAGATTTCTTTATCCGGCTTAAATGTGATCTTTGTTCCAACCTTATCTGTTTTTCCAATCACCTTCAAGCTGCCAACAGCTGTTCCTGGCATTTCTCTTTTTAATTCTTTATCAAAAGCATATTCAAATCTTTGTCTGTATATATTCCCGTTTTGGTAAACTTCAACCTCTAACCATTCTGATAAAGCATTTACTACTGCTGCTCCAACTCCATGAAGCCCTCCAGAAGTTTTATAATTTTTATTATCAAACTTTCCTCCTGTATGAAGTTCAGTAAATACCATTTCAACTCCAGATTTCTTTTTGATTGGATGAATTCCTGTAGGTATACCTCTTCCATTATCCAATACTGTTACACTTTTATCCTCATTTAATGTTATAGTTACTTTATTACCATATCCATTAGCTATTTCATCTATGGAGTTATCTATTATTTCCCATATACAGTGATGTAACCCCTTACTGCCTGTAGATCCTATATACATACCTGGTCTTATTCTTACAGGTTCTAGCTTTTCAAGTGATGTTAAATCTGTTACATCATAAGCATTAGTATTTTTTAATTCCATAAAACTCCTCCATCTGAACACCAGTTCTTATTTTTTCGTAATTATTTCGCTCTATAAAATATACTGCCTTTCTGCTTTAATGTCAAAAAAAACTTAAGAAGACATCTCTAATCTATGATTTTATGATGGTCGCTTACTCTGTGAGCACTCAACAAACGAACATGAGTCGAGTCTCCTTATAAAAAAACACTCTGACATTTCTTATTTTTTTAATCTTCTAAAATCTCTGTCCCTTGCATTGCATGAGACAAACAATATTTCATTATTATATCTCATTAATATTTATATTAAAATATATATTTCTAACAATACTTACTACTTATATATATTTATTTGACATTTTCATAAAACATATACCTTATCATAATAAAAATAGGATGTCAAAAAGGTCTTTTCAACCATTTTACGACATCCTGATTTCTAATTTATACTTTTGTTTAGAGTATTACACATCACATATTTCTATCTTTCTAACATGCTTAGTATGACTCCACTCTTTATTATTCTTATTTAATATACCTTGAATTGTAATTGGTATCCATGTTAATGTATATAACGCATATAACCAGAATCTAAAGAATAAAATTAATTCTTTCTTTCCTAGTAATATTCCTGTTAATATCAAGAATGCTAAGTTATAAGCTAAGCCACTCACCCAAGCAATAATCCAATTATCCATATTAGCTGTTAAATAAGGAACTACGAAAACATTACTAGAATATAATACCATCATAACTAAGAATGGTTTTGTAATTTTTTTATCAATTGTTAATATTAGCGGAGTAATCAAAAATTGAATGACCGCAAATGTCTTAAATCCAACATCACTAAACAAATAATTTATAATAAATATATTTACGCCTGAAGTATTTGCCTGTATTAAAGTCAAAACTGCTGAAATACCAAGTAATAACGTTACAAAAGGCTGCAATACGTATAGTGCGCAGTCAAACATATAAAACTTTCTTTCCATTATTGACTTCTTAACAAGCTTAAAGAAATATCTTGAAGCAACATCTGTAAAACCTTGCATCCATCTTTTTCTTTGAGTCCATGATTGTTTAAGCTTTAATGGTTTTTCATCATATATAATCGCATCATGAGCCCAACCAACTTTTTCTCCATTTAGTACAAGCTTACATGAGAATTCTAAATCCTCTGTCAAACAAGTGGCACCCCAGCCTAATTTCTTCAATGTCTTAGTTTCAATTGCAAATCCTGTTCCACCAATTTGATTAGAAAATCCTATATTAGCTCTAGCTAACTGGAACATTCTATTTTGAGTCCAAAAAGCTATTGAATAAGCCGCAGCAATCCATGAATCATCTGGATTCTTACTGTCTATATATCCTTGAACAACTTTGTAACCTTCCTGCATCTTTGAATTAATCTCTTTTAAGAAATCTTTATGTACAAGATTATCTGCATCGAAGATAGCAATAGCATCATATTGTTTTTCCATTGCAAATAACTTTGCAAACATCCACTCTAACGCATAACCTTTTCCTCTTTTATCTTTTGCAAATCTTTCACAAACATTTACCCCGTAACCTTTAGATATCTTAGCTGTATCATCTGTACAATTATCTGCAATAACGAAAACGTCATACATTTCCTTAGGATAATCTAGTTTTAGCATACTCTCTATGAGACTACCAATAACGACTTCTTCATTATGTGCTGCTATTAACAATGCAAATTTATTTTTAGGTTCATAGTTCTTATTCTCTTTCTTTCTGAAAAGCCCTATAAGTCCTAAAGCTAAATAGTAACATGTTATTGCAAAAACAAAAATTTGAAAAAATGCTGTTATGGTAAAAATGTATTTTCCCATTACATTCACTCCTAATATTTAATGAGATTTATTCCCATTTATTATTTTATATCTATCATCATACTATACCTATTTAATAATATTTCAATAAAAATAAAAAATCAACCCTATTTTCTTAAGATAAAATTAATATTGCCTCAATAAAATCCTTTACATTTCATTTTTTCTAGCCCAATTCATGATATTTCCCAAGCAATAAAAATATATAAATTTATCTAATTCTTCAACTGTTTATTTAATATTTTGTAAGAGACATATCCAATCAATGCTCCTCCAATAAGTCCACCTATGTGTGCATAATTATCAATATTTTTCACACTTAATCCTATAAATAAATTTATAAGTATTATCTGTAGTAAGCTAGATATATATTTTTTCTGCAATCTATGTCTTTCCATAATTGCAAAAGCTAACAAAGCTCCCAAAAGACCAAATATGCCACCTGATGCTCCTACTGATATAGTATATGGACTTGCTAGATAACTTAATATTGATGCTGTTATACAAGAAGTGATGTAAATAACTAGATACTTTTTAGCCCCATAAATCTGCTGGATTTGCGGACCTACTATATATAAAGAATACATATTAAATGCTATATGTATAATGCTAGAATGTAAAAAAGCACAAGTTAATAACCGCCATACTTCTCCATTATTTATAAGTGCATTATATTTAGCTCCAAAGGTCACTAGTACTGAATTATTTATTGCATTTATCATTTCCTCTGATAACAACTGAGATGAACCTAATGAATGTTTAATATTATAAATATCAATTTGCATTATTATAAATATTATTACATTTATCAATATTAAAATCATAGTTGGAATTTTATATCTAAAAAATTCTCTCTTATTATCAATATTTTTCACTTTACTTTTATTTATATACAGTTCAAGTATTTTTTTTAAGGGCAGACATGATTCATCACACTTAATAACTGTATAATTTTCTTTATCCACGATAAGTTTATTTACCATAACTGTATTATTTATATTTGTATATTCCCCTTTAGATAAAACTATCATATTTAGAGAAAAGTCTTTTCCTAAGGTTTTTATATATTCAAAAGCTTCTAAAAAGTCTATATTTTCATTTTCATCCTCGCTTATCAAAACACAGTATA
The DNA here is from genome assembly GCF_036699995.1 of Clostridium beijerinckii. Taxonomy (NCBI): domain Bacteria; kingdom Bacillati; phylum Bacillota; class Clostridia; order Eubacteriales; family Clostridiaceae; genus Clostridium; species Clostridium beijerinckii. The sequence continues at coordinate 4,640,349 of NZ_CP144906.1, forward strand.
CTCCATTTGATAATTCTTTAATTGCAAGAAATATTTCTCTTTTATGAAAATCACTATAATATTGTTTCATATAGAAATTCTCTGCATTTACTAAAATTTTATAAAATTCTTCTTTAAAGTTATTCATAATACCTTACCTATTCTTATATAAAAATTCATAACTTATTATTTTATAATGTAAATTCACAATTATAGACAATTTTATTTTCTGTCACAATTGTGAATTTTACATTATATATTAGGCATAATCAAAAAAATAACAAATCTATCTGCTAAGAAAAGTTCCTTGTTGCAGCATAGCTGCTCTTTTCATAAGTGCCTATTTTCCACTCTGCTTCATCAGTAGATTGCACTAATAGGATCGCTATGAATCCAATCTGCTTCTTCTCCTAATGAAAAATAATCATGGCATTTGGGACTCGTTATTTTCTTTCATATACCTTATTGAAATACATCTTGGATTTCTGAATTACCTTGTAAACCCTAGTTATCTATCATATCTAAAAGCTCATTGAATCTCTTTATTGTAGCTTCTATTGGTAAATCTGTTGTCATATCTACTCCTGCATTTCTTAAAATATTTATTGGATAATCACTTCCACCAGATTTTAAGAAACCTTTATATTTTTCTACCGCATTTTCTTTACCATCTAAGATAGCCTTAGAAAAAGCTGATGCTGCTGCGTAACCTGTAGCGTATTGATAAACATAGAAATCTGAATAAAAATGAGGAATTCTTGACCATTCGACATCTACTTCTTTATCTATAACAATTTCATTTCCAAAGTACTTAACATTTAGATCATGCCAAGCTTTATTGTAATCTTCCGCTGTTAATGGTATTCCTTTTTCTAGAGTCTCATGTGTATATAACTCAAATTCTGCAAACATCAGTTGTCTAAATACAGTTGTTCTTATTTGTTCCAATTCTTGATTTATTAAATATAATTTTTTCTTTTCATCCTTTTCATTTTCAATTAGATAGTGAATAAGTAATGATTCATTTGTTGTGGATGCAACTTCTGCGCAGAATAATGTATAATTTGCATAGTAATATGGCTGCTCTTTTCTTGAATAATATGAATGAATTGAATGGCCCATTTCATGTGCTAAAGTTGAAACATCTCCTAGCTCATTATTATAATTTAATAAAACATAAGGCATAGTATCATATCCACCCCAAGAATATGCTCCTCCTCTTTTTCCTTTGTTTTCATATATATCTATCCAACCATCATTAACTCCGCTTTTAAAGATATCTAAATACTCTGTTCCTAAAGGATTTAATGCTTTTAATACTATATTTACTCCATCATTAAACTCAATTCTTTCTTTTGGAATTTCAATGACTGGAACATATAAATCATACATATGAATTTCATCTAATCCTAATAGTTTTTTCTTAATTTTCACATATCTATGAAGTGAATCTAAATTATTATTTATTACTTTAATTGCATTTTTGTAAACTTCTAAAGGAATATTATTAGGTTTCAATGATGCTTCCAATGCATTATTATATTTTCTAACTCTACTGCTAAAATTGAAAGTTTTTATTGATGCACTTAGAGACGTTGCTAGAGTATTTTTCAACTTATCATATTCCCCAAATAATCTTTCAAATGCTGCTTTTCTTACCTCTCTATTTTTACCTCTTATGAATGAAGAATAGTTTCCTTCTGTTAATTCAACTTCATTACCATCTTCATCTTCTATTTTCCCAAATGTCATATCTGCATTAGTTAATATATTGTGTATTGCTGAAGGAGCATCCAAGCAATCTGATGCCGCTGCTAACAATTCTTCCATCTCTTTAGATAATATGTGTGGCTTTTCTTTTAATATATCTTCGATTAAGAATTCAAATTGTTTTAATTCATCTAATCTGTTTATTTCGCTTTTAATAAAGCTATCATCTAAACTCAAAATTTCCGGTACAAAGAATGCTGTGTAACTTGCAAGCTCTGCCATGTATATATCAACTTTACTCATTAAACTTTGATAAGTAGTATTTGAAGTATCTTCATCACACTTTAAATGAGCATAAATAAATAAATTTTCTGCCTTCCTAGATACTTTTTCATTAAATTTTAAATAATCTAGTATTGCTTCTCCATTCACAAGTTTTCCTGAGAAATCTTTTAATTTAACTGCTTCATTTTTTACATCTTCAAATTCCTTTTCCCAATCCTCTATATTTTTATAAATCTTATCAACCTTCCACTTAAACTTATCTTCAATTTCTTCTCTTTTCTTTAAATCACTCATATAAATACACCTTTCTTTACAAAAATTTTAGTAAAATTCTAAACCTTATTTATCTCAAGAATATTACCATATATATTCTTAAGAATATGCTTATGAAATGTACACAAATGACTATAAAATATCTTTTATCTACTCAGTATATTCAGATTCTTTTCCCTTAATAGCTTCAAATACTGCATTCATCTCATTATCTATTATAGATACCACTTCTTGTATCTTCCCTTTCATTACATCATAGTCATCTACATAATTAAATTTTATTATATATGTAGGATTGTATTCTTCTAAATCCTCTTCAATTTCATATCCTTTTTCAGTAAATGCTTCGTTATTAAATAAATCATATATTGCTGAGTATTCCCATTCTTCAACATTTTTATTTGTATCGAAATACATATATACAATATCATCCAACACATAAAGCTTTTTTACAAACAATGCACCTTCATTTACTTCAAAACTTCCTAGTTCTTTCTTTATAAATCCTGTTTCTTTATCTTTTTCTATTAATACTAAACTTGAAAAATCCATAGTTCCACCATCCTGTTATTTTTATATTAATTATTTTTATATTAGTAAATCAAAACATATATAAGTTTTATGAAATCTCCTACATTACTATTTTTAGCCATAGTTCAATAAAGTATAAAATTAATTTAAAACATATATAGTTAATTTCTCATATAAAATTATATCAAAAAAGACATTTTATAACCATAAAAATAAAACCTGGTAAACTTTTTTCCAAATATAAGACTATATTCAGAATTCACTCAGATAATAATATTTTTTCCTTAACTTTGTCATACGCTTTTATTTTTATTATATGGAATTATATGGTAATATTTTCTTATGTTCACTCATATACTGTGAATTTAATCTTATTTATTAATTTCTTCGAACTATACTTTAGGTACATCAAAAATAAAGGAGGTATACAGTATGCTGAATAGCGCACAGATTCAAGAAGAGTACTTTGTTTATAAAAAAAGAAGAAGACGAAGACTCCAGAAAAATATTACTCTAAAAAATAAAAGAAGACTCATGTTATCTTTAACTATTTCTTTCGGAATAATAATTATAGCTTCATTCTTTATGACTCGTGATATTTATATATCAAGCAATTCCAAGGACCTCGGATTTTCTGTAGAACATAACTTTACTTCTGGCTTCTCATCAGAAAACAAACTCCTTAGAGTTCAAAAAATGTCACTGCTATATAATGATGGTGAAACTGCTGTTGTTGAAGCATCTGGACTTTCTAAGGCTGCTCCCCATAAAACCATTTCAATTAAAGGAAGCTTTAAAAAGGATGATAAGAAAAGCTGGTGCTTAGAAAAAATATTTAACGAATAAATAAGTTCATACTTATGCAATAAACTCGCCGAAAGAAGGGTTAATCTTTTGTTTCGGTATGCTAGAGAATAGGACTGTGGATTTCTAACATTAGAAGTTGCACCCATTTCTGCATGCTCCTGTGGCAAACACAGGACAAGCAAAAAGTGGAACAATTTCCAATGAAGAAATCCTCCAGCCTTATTCTCAATGCAACACTGCACAAAAGATTAACCCTTTTTCTAGTATCTAGAATTTCATATCATAAGTCTGATTCTTTTTTGTATATAGATAACACAATTATAAACTATACTTAAACTATTGAATATTTTCCAACTAGAAATGGATAATATACTTTTGTGGAATGTTTCTAAGTATGTTATTCATTTCGGCGAGTTATATGCTTAAGTTCAGGTCTTAGTTGTGTTATCTATATAGATTTCCAAAACAAGAACTTGACATATACACCAAGCTAGCTCAAGTAAATTGAAGAACTAATCAAATGCATAAGTAAAATTCTTAAGTTGCTTATCTATAATATAGATAAACCAATTATAAGTTAGATTTTATACTATGAAATATATCCCAACTAGAAATAAGAATTATGCTTTTGTGAAATGTTTCATTAGGAATTTGATGGCTCTGATTCCTAGATTATAAGTTGTTTCAAGTATGCTAGTTCAAAAAGTGAGAATCTAAATTTTATATTTCGTTCTTCGAACTTTCTCTGTGAGCGCTTGCCTTTGATGCTAGCATCTTGGGTGCAACTTGTAATCTTGGGATCATCCATCATAATTCCTTAGAAACTTGAACAACAGCATAATCCTTATTTCGGCGAGCTATATGAATAAGTTCGGGTCTTAGTTGGTTTATCTATAGAACTATACAGCGAGAATTCTCATTACAGAAAACTATAGATTTTATCTAGTTTCTAAGAACGCAGCCAACTTATTAACAGTTGACATATCTTCTCTTTCTAAATCTGTAGGTTGTAATTTGATTCCTAGCTTTTCTTCTATTTGAATTAAAACTTCAATTATTGCTAGGGAATCTAATAGCCCAGCTTCAAAAAGATCTAAATCAAAATCTTCTGCTATTTCATCATTTCCTGTAACTTCAGTAAATATTTCTAAAACTTTATCTTTCATAATAATATACTCCTTCTTATAGTACTAATTTTTTTATTTCTTAGCTTGTCTATTTCTATTTGAATAAATATCCTGAAAATATCAGCATACCAAAACATACTATATGAAATGTTACTAATACCTGAGCATAATTGAACCATTTCTCTTTTTTATGTTTCTTATAAAAGCCTGATTTTCTCTGATAGATATCAGTTAAAACTAATGCAATTCCTTGATATAATCCATAAATTATATAGTATGCAGTTAGTCCATGCCATAGTCCCATTATAAACATAGTAATAATTTGAGCCACATGAGACGCAACAAACCTATTCTTAAATCTCTTTTTCCTCATAGAATTTAACACAAATCTTGAGAAAATGTAATCTCCAAACCATCTTGATAAAGATATATGCCATCTTGTCCAAAATTCTTTCATATCCTTACTTAAGAAAGGTTTATTAAAGTTATCTGGTGTTTTGATTCCAAAGATATAGCTTGATCCAACTGCAAATAAGCTGTATCCTGCAAAATCAAAAAATAAATACATCGTGTAAGCATACATATAATTTACACTATTTAATATTGTAATACCTGAAGGTATTTTTAACAACCAATATGTATCAATTAAATATGCTAGTATAAATTTATAAGCAATTGCAATAAATATCTTTTTCAGACCTGGAATTAAATATTCTTCTAAATATATATTCTTTTCCACTTTTTTATTTAAATCATCCTCAAATCTTTTCCATCTGTCTATAGGTCCAGAACTTAGGGTCGGAAAAAATGTTATAAAATGAATAAATGTCATAAAATTTATTTGAGTTATTCTACCATCATAAATTTCTATTACTACTTGTATCGCCTTAAAATTTAGATATGATAAACCAATAAACCCAATGTATGAAGCATAATGTGTAACCCCTGCTACTTTAGTTAATATAAGCGGAATCATTGATGCAAATAAGAATAACCAATATAAATATTTGTTATCTGTTTTCTTTCTAACAAACAAATATAAGTATATAACAAAAATTTCGCCAACTAAAAACATTGAAAATAAAGCTAATCCTAAACTTTTTCCCATGATCAAATATATCATTACAGCCGAAGCAATTATTCCATAATATTTTGATTTAATCCCATTTAGCCCTAAAACTATGGCAGGAATAAATGTTAATAGCAAGATATATAAGTAAAAGTAATCTCCGTATTGTGTCAACTTCATTATACTTCCTCCAATAGTTTTTTCCTATCAATCTTTCCATTTACATTAGTCGGAAATTGCTTAACAATTTTTATATTTCTAGGTACCATATATGAAGGAATCAAATTTGCCAACTCTTTTTTTATCATTATTCCATTTTTTAATCCACTTAAGCCATTGTCTTCTTTTAACTCAATAAACGCAGTTAAATATGCAATTTTTCCATCTTTCTCTATCGGAACAACAGCTGCATTTTTTATATTACTAACTTTAACTAAGTTATTTTCTATATCTTCTATTTCTATTCTAAAACCATTAAGCTTTATTTGGAAATCCTTTCTTCCGCAATAATATAGATTTCCATTTACATAATAGCCTAAATCTCCTGTTCTATATGCTCTACATTTAGATCCATTATAATCATCATAGAAAAATGCTTTTGCAGTAACTTGTTCATTATTAAAGTATCCTTTGCTTACACTAGGACCTACAATTACTATTTCTCCTTTTTCTCCATCACCTAACACTTTGCCTTCATCATCAACAATCTTTACAACTGATGTTTTCATTGGATATCCAATAGGCAAGCTTCCTTCTTCCAACAATAATTCTTTGCTCATATCATTAGCTGAAACTGCTACAGTTGCCTCTGTTGGACCATATCCATTTACCACTCTTGTTCCTGGGAATCTATTTATAAGTTCCTCGCATAATGGTTTTGGTAATACCTCCCCTACAAAGATCATTGCTTTTAAATTCTGAAGCATTGTAGAATTAAAGTCTTTTTCTGCAACACACATTCCTGCAAACGAAGGAGTTGATACCCATATATTAATATCAGATTGTCTCATGTCATCAAACATATTCTTTAAGTTTGAAAGTGTTTCTTTTGAAAATCCATGTAATGTTTTCCCATAACATAACCCTGGGTAAATTGATGTTACAGATAAATCAAAAGAATATGCAGCCTGATTCATGAATACTTCTTCTTTTTCATCTAAATTTAAATATTCTGCAATCCACTCAACAAAATTATCTAAATTGTTACTGCTTATTTGAACACCTTTTGGCTTTCCAGTGCTTCCAGAAGTGAATAATATGTATGCATTTTCATCTTCTTTTACCCAATTTTCTTTTTCTACTTTAACATCTTTATATTCTTTTACTATTTCTTCAATATCTTTATCTTTTAGGATCCTTATACTTTCAAAATTGCTTTCTTTGCTAAAATCAATAAGAACCTTTGGATGAACCTCACTGATAATTGCCTCCACTCTCTCTTTGGGATAACTAATATCTATTGGTATATAAGCTCTTCCTGACTTTAAAGCAGCCATCATAACTGCCATCATTAAATTTTCCTTATTACCATATATAATAATAGGCGTTCTATCGTCTTTAAATTCCCTTAATAAAAAAGCTGCTATGCATTCTGATATTGTATCTAATTCTGCATATGTCATAACATTTCCATCACATTTTAATGCGATTCTATTACTATTTGAGTATTTTTTTATGCCTTCTAAAATCTTCATTATTTATATCTCCCTTAAAATTGATTATATACAAATGGTATTTCAGCAAATGGTTCAAATGTTAATACTAGAATTGCTAAAATAACTACAATCGAACTTACTAATGCAAATCCTAAAGCTCTATTTTTCTTTATTTCGTTTATAAAGTTGCTCATCAATTTCAAGCCATCCTTTCCATCCTAGATGCATTACATCACACATAAAATAAGGCGTATATTCTTGATCTTTTAAGTTCAAAACATCAAATCCTCTTTCTTTAGCCATTTCTTCCACTTTATCGAAAAACTCATCTCTACTTTGCTTAGTCATTCCAGTGTAATCATACCATCTTCCATTAGTTGGTGCTAAAATTATGTATGGCTTTATACCTAGATCAACACAAGTGTCCAAATATAATTCATAGTCATCAAATTCTTTTGAATTCATTAAATCAACATTTTTATTTATATCTTTTTGAGATTGTAAATTATTTTTTAAATTCTTGTCATAGTATGTGTCATATACGTAGAACTCATTATTAGTTACTTGTTTCTTTGCTTCTTCCTCGGCCTTCTTATGCTCTTCATTCCAATCAACTGTTCTTAGCTGTTTTTCTGATTTTTCAGGTAGTTTCTTTAACCTTCTATATAATAGACCTTTGTCTTTAAGTTCAACAATATTTTCCCTTGCAACAAAATATGGCTTAAATATAACACTTGATATTTTAGATATTAAATTATCGTTTATATAAAGTTTTGCATAAAGCTTTTCTGGTATATATTGTGAGCTTCCTGATAACAACTTGTCCACTCTAGCTGCATATGTTTTTTTATGTTCTTCACTTATTTCTTTATTTGATAAAAATTTATAAAATTGCACTGGTGCAAAATTAGCTTGAAAGTCTGTCCCGTCAACACCATGGTCACTCATAAACCACTGAAGTGAAATTATAAATGCAACATTTGGTTTACTCTGGGTATTCTGGCTTCCTAAATTAGATATCTGAGTCAAGTTCTGACAATATGCTCTACCATTAGTTACGATTGTATCCATTCCTTCTACAGGAAAAAAAGTTGTAGCTAATTGTGAGACTGGTGCCCCTAACTCTGATGACCCCTCTAATATTTGATAATTATTATTTGTAACAAATTCATTATATACGAGTCCTCTATCCTTATAGCTGCTCCCATACTCTATATTTATTTCAGTTAAATCCTTGCTTTTTAACATAGCGCCTATTTCTTTATCCAAAAAAATATTAAGTAACATAACGGTTACTACAGCTGTAATAATAGGGAATAACATATATATAAGCTTTTTTTTCATTTGTCCCTCCTATTTCTTGTTTTTCTACTACGATTTCCATTTAATTCTATACTAATTTAAGACATATTTCAATCCAAAAGTCCCTTCTATCATAGCATATAAAATCAACCGATGAAGATATATGTCCTCAGTCAACGATGACTCTCTATGACAAATTTTTATAGCATTGTAGTATAAAATAGTTATAGTATTGGATATTAATCATAATATAAAAATATATTCTATTGCAAATTATTTGCATTTAAGTGTATAATATAATAATGCTTTAAGGAGTTGATAATTTGATTACTATAAAAAATCTATCGTTTTCTTATACAAAAGGAACAGATTTATTAAAAAATATTAATCTTAATATACCTACAGGAACTTATCTATCTATACTTGGTGAAAATGGAAGTTGTAAAAGTACACTAGTAAAACTTATATTAGGTCTTTTAAAACCTGATAGTGGTTGCATAAGTTTAGATTCTAATAAAGTTTCATACGTTTCACAAAGACTGGATAATTTCAATGCAGAATTTCCAATAACAGTTAAGGAAGTTCTATCGTGTCATGCTAAAACAGTAGGTATTAAGAATTCAAAGTGCATTCAAAGTTCTCTAAAAAATGTAAACATGAGTGAATTTAGCAATAAGTTGATAGGAAACCTTTCAGGTGGACAACAGCAAAGAATCTTTATTGCTAGAGCGTTAATAGGTGATCCCGATCTAATAATATTAGATGAGCCATCAACTGGAATAGATGAAAAGAGCCAAAATGAAATATATCCTCTACTCCAAAGTTTAAATAAGGATTTAGGAAAAACTATTATCTCTGTTGAACACAACACTAAGGTTGCATTAAAGTATTCAACACACATTTTAAAATTAGAGAATTGTGCTATGAAATTATATACAAAGGATGATTTTAAAAGATATCTAGAATCTGAAGATTCATTTTACAACATAATTTAAGTGGTTAAACTATATTTAGGAAGGTAATAATTTATGTTTCAATTAGGTTTTATGCAGAATGCATTTATTGCTGGCTTTATTGTTTCTATACTGTGTCCCTTTATAGGACTTTTTATTGTTCTTAGACGTTATTCAATGATTGGTGATACATTGTCCCATTCATCTTTTGCTGGAGTCGCAATAGGTCTTCTTTTAGGAGTTGACCCACTCTTAACTGCATTTTCATTTACTAGCATTTGTGCTCTTGTAATAGAATTTCTAAGAACGTATTATAAAAAATACGCAGAACTTGTCATGTCAATTGTTCTGACATTGAGTTTAGGAATAGCTATTATTTTAATAAGTAGTGGTAAAGCTTCAGCTAAAGTAGATTCGTTTTTATTTGGAAGTATTTTAACTGTAACAGACTCTGACATATTCTTAATCGCTATCGTTGGAGGAATATGCCTTATATGTCTTCTATTTCTATACAACAAATTAATATATGTAACTTTTGATGAAAATGGAGCAAAAACAGCTGGAATAAACGTTAAGCTTGTTAATTATATTTTTACTTTGCTTGTTGGTGCAACAATTTCTCTTTCTATAAGAGTTATGGGTATCCTTGTTGTTTCATCAATCATAGTAGTTCCGGTTGCAACAGCCATGCAATTAAAAAAAGGGTTCACTAAAACCCTAATTTTTGCTATTATTTTTGGTTTTGTAGATGTTATGATAGGACTTATATCTTCTTATTATATAAATAGTGCACCTGGTGGTACTATTGCCTTAATATCGGTTATAGTTCTTCTATTAACACTAATATTTAAAAGATTTTTTAATTATGAAGATTAGGCTAATACAGGTATTATTATATAATACCTGTAAAATACTCTTCTAATATTTTTACAAATCTCCTCATATCATCTGGATATATATCACCTATATTAGCTATTCTAAATGTGTTTTCTAAAGATATCTTTCCTGGATATATAGTAAATCCCCTATTATATAAGTAATCATGTAATCTATCGAATTTATAATTTTTTATCTGTGGCTCAATTACTGAAGTCAAAAGCATTGATGATATGTTTTTATCTATTAGTCTATTTAAATTAAGTCTATCTAGTCCATCCCATAAAATTTTACAACACTCTTTATATCTCTTATATCTCTTCTCTATTGTCTCGTTCTTAGCCTCTATTATTGCCTGCTTTAATGCATAAAGTATTTGAACTGGCGGCGTAAATCTCATTTGATAATTATCTTTAAAATATGAATATTGTTTGTATATATTAAGGTAGAGATTTCTAGGTTTTATACTTTGAGTTTTATTCAAAGCCTTCTTATCTGCTACTACAAAGCTTATTCCTGCCATACCTTGTATGCATTTATTTGAACTCGATGCTAAATATCTTATATTCATCTCATCCATATCTATAGGAATTCCTGCAAATGAACTCATTGCATCTACTATCATCTCAATACTATATTTCTTACAAATTTCACCTAATAATTCTATGTCATTTAATATCCCTGTTGTAGTCTCATGATGGACTACCGCTAAATGACTTATAACTCCACAATTATTTATTTTATTTTCTTCATTATTCTTTTTAATTACTTCTTCCAACTCTTTTAAGTTTATTGTTTCTATTTGAGAACTTTTAAATTCTATATAATTCAAATTATATATTTCTGCAATTTCACACATTCTCTTGCCATAAGCCCCATTATTAATTATCAATATGGTTTTATTATCAACTACCGAACTTAAAATCGCCTCAACTGCTGCAGTTCCCGATCCTCCAAATAATATAGTTGTATACTTTTCATTTGAACCTACAAATTCAGTAAGTTCTCTTGATATAAACTCCATAATGCTCCCAAATTCTTTTTCTCTTGGGCAAATATCTGGTACAATCTGAGCGAATTTTACTGTATCCGATGTGGTAGCTGGTCCTGGATTTAATAATATATTTCTTCTGATTTCCAAATTAATTTCCTCCTATACCGTATTATCAAAAAAAACAACAACTCAGCATGCCTGTCTATTTTTTTTATACATAAATTCTAAATAATATAATTCATTCAAAGTATCCTGCTTGCATTGTATAATTATTTAAAACAGGCTTCAATGAACTGAAATTTTTATAACATGTGTATGTTGCAATTCACAATGCACGTTTCATAATTCACAATTCTAAAATTCTTGAAATATTTTAGAATTGTGATGAAGAATTATTTTTGCTACATTTATATTAATTCTCTAAAAATTTCATAAACATTTCTTTATTTTCAATTGGTGTTGTTGTAGGTCTTCCTAAATTTTTTCTTGAACCTTTTTTTACTTTTATCTCTAAAAATATAGGACCTTTCTCATTGCTTATTTTTTCCGATAACCTAACTAATTCATCTCTTGAACTACACGAGTAGAATTTTTTATATCCACAAGCTTTAGCAATTGCTAAAGTATCTATTTTAAATCCTACAGTTTCTTGACCGCCTACTGAATCATGAGCTCCATTATTTATCAAAATATGCTTAAGATTATCTGTATTTTGATTTCCTATTATAGGCAAACCGCCAAGATGCATTATTAAAGCACCATCTCCGTCAATACAATAGACATCTCTGTCTTTTCTGCTTAATGCAATACCCAATGCTATTTGAGATGCATGTCCCATAGATCCTACTGTTAAAAAATCCTTACTATGGTCTCCATTATATCTTTCTCTCAACTCAAAAAGTTCCCTCGAAGCCATTCCCGTTGTCGATACTACAACTGATTTTTCTTTCGCTTTAGATATTAATATTTCTATAGCATCTTCCCTAGTCATTTCTAACTCCAAAGTCTCATCATACTTTATTTGATATTCATCAAAAGTATCTTTTTTCACTACCAATGCATATGGCTCGCTATTTTCCTTCATATAATTATTTGCGTTCCTTACCTTTTTCCTCATTTCATCATTGCTTGTGTTATTATCTAAAATATCATATTTAATGCTTAGAAGGTCTAATGTCTCCATTGTAACAAGTCCTTGTTTCTTATGTTGAGGTTCATCTTTCTTATTTGGCTCACCTCTCCATCCAACTATTAAAAGCACTGGTATACTATAGACCAATTTATCTGTAAGTGATGCAAGTGGATTTAATGCATTTCCAAGACCTGAGTTTTGCATGTATACTAGGCCAATTTTCTTTGTTGCTAAGTGATATCCCGACGCTATTCCTATTGCATTCCCCTCATTAGCTGAAATTATATTCTTTTCGCTACCTACATTTTCCTTAATGTATGCACAAAAAGACTTTAGTAAAGAATCTGGAACACCCGTAAAGAAATCTATATTGTTATTTAATAGCTCATTATAAAACTCTTTTACTTCAATCATTCTTTTTAACTCCTTTAATATTACGCTTATGAAAACTATATTTTCGGCATACTCCAAATATAATATTTTAATAGTCAAAAAATGGAACAAGCACTCAAATATATATAATTTCAGTTGTTTACTTAATTTCTTTACATTCCTCCTGGAATCAAAGTAAGTATTTCTTTTATAGGCATACAATTGATTGAAGCCTCTTTAGATCGCCCATTCTCTAAAATACTTTTCGCTGTATTTACCATTGCTGGATATGCACTTCTTATCAGATGATTTGCATAAATAATAACGTTAACTCCTAATTCCATTAACTCTTCCTCTTTCATAAAATTATATGAAGTTGGGACTACTACTAAAGGTACTCTATTTTCAAACTCATTATATCTTCTACAGAATTCAATGATTTCTCTTCCATCTTTTTCTTTACTATGAATCATGATACCATCTGTTCCTGCTTCAATATAAGCTTTGGCCCTTTTTATAGCATCATCCATTCCAGCGCCTGCAATTAAACTTTCAATTCTCGAAATTATCATAAAATCACTAGTTACTCTCGCCTCTCTCCCAGCCCTTATTTTGTCACAAAAGTGTTCTATTGTATCTTGAGTTTGCTTCACTTCTGTTCCAAATAATGAATTTTTCTTAAGACCAGTTTTATCTTCAATGATAATAGCTGAAACGCCTAACCTTTCTAAAGTCTTAACAGTATAGACGAAATGTTCAATTTGTCCTCCTGTATCACCATCAACTATTATAGGTTTTGTTGTTACCTCTAAAATATCATTAATTGTATTTAATCTTGATGTTAAATCTACCAATTCTATATCAGGTTTTCCCTTAGCTGTTGAATCACATAATGAACTAATCCACATTCCATCAAACTCTTTTATTTTCCCATCCCTTTGAACTTTAGTCTTTTCAACAATGAGTCCTGTTAAGCCATTATGAGCCTCAAGTATTCTTAGGGGTTTCTTTGAATAAATTAATTCCTTTAGGCCTTTCATTCTCATTTGAGGCGTTATACCTATTTTAGCTAATTCTTCATCTAATTTTGAAATGGAAACCCCTTTAGTATATGGAACTTCTATAAGTTCTCCTTCCCATTGTTTTAACACCTCTATAACTTTTTCTCTTAATTCTTTTTGCGAGCCTTCCTTCCAATCATCCCCGTGAAGAACATAGTTAGGTCTAATTTTAAGAAGGTTTGGAACTTGATCTAAGCTTTCTTGAGGAACTACAGATATAACGCCTTTAATATTACTAATCACTTCTTTTCTCTCATCATATTTCATTATTGGATTTCTCCAGTAACCTCTTATAACCTCATCTGTATGCAATCCCACTATTATATCTCCAAATTTTCTTGCTTCATTTAGTACATTTAGATGTCCTTGATGAATTATATCAGCACTCATAGCAACATAAACTGTTTTCATATTCTTTCACTCTCTCCTATTTTCTACATTTTTATATGCATATTTCTAGACGTTAAAACTTAACTATAAAAAATCTATTAACCTAACGCATATCCAAACATTTTCCTCTATACTGCTCTCTCTTCCGAAATTTTTTCTAGCTTTGGTATGATTGATTTCTTTATTCTTTCAAGATGATTTTTATCATCTACTTCTCCCCATACTAAATTTTCAATCTTTAAATATCCTACTTTTCTTTTTTTAGCAGCATCAAATATTGCATCCTCATAATCGTATTTCTTTGTCTTCTCGCACTTATCTTCAAAAATACTATCATAATCATATATTTTTCTATTAAATTCTTTATATTGCTTCAGCATTTCCTTATACAACTCTAATGATATTTTAGAAATCCCAACCAATTCCCCATACACATGTCCTATATCTTCTCTTCTTTTGGATATTTTATATAAGTTATTATCCCTAACTTCTACATAGCATTCATCTCCAGAATCTGTTTTTCCACTTAGTAAAATACAATCATTTTCTTCAAAATTTATAGTCTTTATTAGTGCATAAACCTCATATATTAAATCACTTTCAAGTAGCAAAAAGTCTTCTTTTAATTCATCTTCAAGAATTGATAGTGAAGTCATGCTGCCAGTAGCTTTATATTTTCTATTTTTTCTTGTTTCTATATAATTTTTATCTTTTGCTAGTTCATCATAAAATTCATGCAAATGTCCTGTTACTATATAAATTTTATCTATGCCTAGACTTCGTAATTTCTCAATAGATCTTTCTATCAAGCTTTTCCCATTTACCTTTATAAATCCTTTTGGTAACATATCCTTTGTTATATCCTGCAATCTTGATCCCATTCCAGCTGCTAAAATTACTGCTGTTCTTACTTTACTCATTTTCCCCCTCCATACGGTTCATATTTTGAACAAAATTATCTTAACATCTTTCATTGTTCAAAACAATATGTTCATACAGAAATTTACTTTAATTCTAAAAATATATTCAAAAAAAAGAACCACTCCTTATCTGTTTGATAGGAAGTGGTTCATTTTAATAAAGCTTTTATTTTATTATTTTAAAGTATTATTTTGATACTACATTTGTAGATGATGCTATAGTTGTGTTTGTTGCTGGAACCATTAATTTATTAAACTCTTCTTGAGAAACTTTTAATGTGCTAGTTGGGAAAGTTATCCCTTTGACATCACTCTTAGTATCTGTTGTTTTCATAGTTAATGCAATAGTTCCAAAATCTTTAATTTGTAAATTCATGTTGAAATCTGAGCTATAACTATTATCTGCAAATACTTCTTTTGAGTTAATAGTTGTTCCAGCTAATGATGCCTTAATTTCAGGTAATGATTTATCAAATTCTGGGCTATTAGCAGCAGTTTTCATCTGTGTAATACTTTCAGCTGGCAATCCTAACTTAAATGTACTATTAAGATTATCTAAATTATTAGCTGTTGCTTTTAATGCTTTTGCAGCTAAATCTACAGTTTTATCTGCATCAAGATTTATTGTATATTCTCTTCCATTTTGAACGAAAGGTAAATCAAGATCAGCGCTTCCTCCAAATATCATCTTTCCGAATTCAACCATTCCATCTGGTTGAGTCATTAATGATTTTAATTTTGTTGCATCAACACCTGATGCTTCTGTATCAATACCTATATACTCTTGAGTTATATTATTTAAACCTGTTGGAGCGCTTTGTCCAGTTAAAGAAGATATCCCTTGGTAAAAGCTCTTATTTATATAACTTGTAGTTCCATCGCAATATGCTTTAAGTTCTGGAATATTAAGCTTTCCTGCTGGATCAGTAAATGTCATATCAACATATGATTTGTCTTTTGCTGTATATCCAGTAGCCGCAAATTTTATTTCTTGTTTTGTTTCAGTTCCATCTTTTCCTTTTACATTGATATTTAAGTCTCCATCAATGCTTGATGTTGTTGCTTCCCATTTAGACGTATTTGAAAGTTCCTGTGCATAATTAAGTGTTGCTTGGCTACATCCAGCCATTGTTCCAACAGTTAAAGCTGCTGTCATAATGAATGCCAAAGTTTTTTTCATTTTCATTTTTCTTTCCCCCTGTAAATACTCATTATTTATCCGATAGCTAGCATCGGTAACACTCCACTTCTTTAAGCTGGAGATAACGGCTGCACGCTCCTGGATAAGTTCAACTAAGATTCAGATGGGGATCAAACCCCACCTGAATCAAGTTTCACTTGATGATAAAAATACAATGTATGTTAATAATTTACTTTTCATCATATTTCTATTATACATATTTTTGATTAATAAATGATAGAAAAAAATATTAAATTTACCTTAATTTATACTTAATATTTCTAAATATTTTTTAACAAATATCTTTACACACTATATTTCTTTTGCTTTACATATCTTATATGAAATTAGATATGAAATATATCCTATAAGTGCTGTGACTAACATGCTGATAATTATTAATATTAACTTATTATTTATAATAAAATCTAAAGAATTCTCTAATATAAAACCATCCTTATTTACCAAAAATGATGGTAACGCAAATATGAAAAATGCAGGTAAAAGATATACTAATAATGATACTGCTTTGCCCTTTTCCATTCCAAACTTGTAATATATAGGATATTGAATAAAGCAGGTTATTAAGCTCATTAACCCACAAAAGAACATTGTTAAAATTTCAAAATTTTGAATTCTATTAATCTGATATAGATAGGTCACAATAGATGTATTAATGAGAAATATAAACAAAGCTATACCTATTAAATACAAAAACCTTCCAAGAACCATATCAGAAATTTTAGCAGGAAACATATAATACATCTGAGTGCTTTTTTCATTCCCTTGAGTACTAAACGGTATTGTTGCTAAAATTATTAAAAAGAAAAATAAGTATGATAATGCCATACTGTATGTTTCTCCTGAAAACATAAATAAAGCACAAAATATCGCTGGTGCTAACACATAAAGCCTAATACTTTCTTTTATTAATCTTAAATCAAATTTTAAGTAACTTATTGATCTACTCATATTTTAAAACCTCTTTCTCTTTATAAATTCTACATATAATTAATACTAAAACATAATATATATGTCACAATTCACAATTCCAGTTAAAATTCTTGCAATATTTTTAGAATTATGATGGAGAATTATTCTTGCAACGTATATGCATAGAATACTTTATTACTGATCCCTTTTTCCATTAATATAAAATATCACAATGTTATCCATTGATGGTTTTTCTACTAGCAAATCTTTACTTATATACTCTCTATTCTTTGAATCAATTAATCCTTCAAATCCAAAATTAGAAGACTTATATCCAATTAACTTCTCTTTTAATTCTTCTGTTAAATCATCAAGACCACCTTTAACCAATAGATGATTTTCTAGTACATTCTCTGTTATATCATAAAACACCTTTTCTCCATTATTAATAAAGAATAGATAATCTGTTATCTTTTCAAGATCGCTTGTTATATGGGTTGAAAATAGAACACTTTTTTCTCCATCCGCTATATATTCCTGTAATATCTCTAAAACTTCATTTCTAACTACTGGATCAAGGCCACTTGTTGGTTCATCTAATAGAAGAAGTTTTGTATTTCTTGATAAAATACTTGCAAAAGATAATTTAACTTTCATTCCCTTTGAAAATTCTTTTATTTTTTTCTTATAAGGAAGGTTCCATTTTTCAGCATATTCATTAAATTTGCTTTCATCAAATGAAGTATAAAAATCTTTTAGCGTACTAATTACATCTTTTAATGTAAAATTTATTGGAAAATAGCATTCATCTCCGATAAATCCTATCATGTCTTTATAAACTTCTTCTCCATCCTCATAACTCTTGCCAAATACTTTTATTACTCCACTATCCTTTTTTAATTGATTCATTATGAGTTTTATAGTCGTTGTTTTCCCAGCACCATTTTGTCCCACATATCCTAATATATAACCTTTTGGCAATTCCAAATTTATATTTTTAAGTTCAAAGCCATCAAATGTTTTATTTAAATTCTTTATTTCAAGTGCATTCATATTTCCCTACTCCTTAAAATCATATTCTTAATAATAACGTGCATTGTAATAATTAAACTTCCACATATTCTATCCGATAGCTAGCATCCGTAACACTCCCTTATAACGGCTGCACGCTCCTGGATAAGTTCAACTAAATTCAGCTTGAGTATAAAACTCAACCTGAAATTTTTCACTTTATGTAATTTGCTCATCTGCCAATGTTTTTAGCATAACCACTAATTCATCATTTGATATATTAGCTAGTTTCCCATTTTCAATAGCAACCATGAGGGCTTCTTCTATTTTCTTTAAATATTGTTCCCTTACCATTTCGCTATCCTTAGGAAGTACATAACTTCCCTTTCCTCTAAGAGTTGCTATAAACCCTTCACTTTCAAGGTCAGAATAAGCTCTGGTTGTGGTAATAACACTTATGCCTAAGTCCTTCGCCAGCTGTCTTATTGATGGCAAAAACTCATTTTCTAAAATTTCGCCTGATAGAATTTGTTCTTTTATTTGAGCTTTAATTTGCTCATAAATAGGCAAATCAGATTTATTAGAAAGTAATATTTTCAAATTACTACTTCGCCTCCTTTGTGTTCATACTGTATATATACAATATATACAGTATGAACAGTTTTGTCAATAATTTATTGTTTATTTTATTTCTATTACTGTAACACTCATACTTCTTTAAGTTGAAGATAGCAGCTATACTACATTATATAAGTTTAGCCAATATTAAGATGAAGTCCAAAATACAACGTAATCAAGTTTCACTTAATAATAAAGTCTTTAAAGTTAGTTTATATTATTAATACACTTTCAATTCAAAAAGACCATTAGGTGATTTATATTCTCACCTAATGGTCTTTAATATCTTAATTCTATTTTTTAATTTCCTTCTGCTATGACTTTATCCTGAACATTATTAAATACATCTTTATCCAATTCATTAAAGCTCTTAGCAACTGTTACTGCTGTAACCATTGATCCATCAACATTAAGCGCTGTTCTCGCCATATCTAATATCGGATCTATTGCAAGTATTCCTCCTGCAAGAGGGAAGAAACTTCCCATTCCCATTCCTGATATTACTACTGATACTGACATTATTGCTGTTCCTGGTAATCCAGCTATTCCAAATGAACTTATAATTATAGTAATTACCAGCATAGCGTAGAAGCTAAAATCCATTGGAGTTCCAGACATATTTGCAATTGTAACAGCCATTAATGCTGGATATATAGCAGCACAGCCATTCATTCCCATATTAGCTCCAAGACTTCCTGCAAAGCTTGCAATTCCTTTTTCAACTCCAACCTTTTTATTCAAAGTCTCAATAGTAACAGGTAAAGTTCCAAGACTTGATCTAGATGTAAAAGCCAAAACTAACGGCTCAATTACATTTCTTAAATATTGAATAGGATTTAAGCCATTAAGCGAAATTATTACAAGATGAATTACAAATACAATAATAACACTTACATATAAAGCAACTATGAAATTAACCACATTTATTATTGCTGATATTCCATTTGATGCAACTGTATTTGAAAGTAGTGGTAATACAGCATATGGCATAAATCTGATAACTGTTCTAGCTACAGTAGTCATTATGTTATAGAATGCCTCTATAACATCTATTGCTGGTTTTATAATATCTTTGTTAGTCTTATTTAGTTTTCTTATAGCTATTCCAAGAAATGCTGCAAATATAACAACAGCCACTATGTTTGCATCTGCCATTGCTTTTATTGGATTTGCTGGTAAAAGTCCTCTCATAGTATCTACAAAAGATGTTATTTCTTTTAATTCAGCTTTACTTTGGATTGCTTCAACTCCAACGCCAAGTCTAAATAAATTTCCGATTATTATAGCAACTATTGAAGCAATAGCTGTAGTTCCTAATAAAACAAATATCGATCTAGAAGTAAGTTTTCCTAAACTTTGTTTTTCATCCATGTTTATTATAACTTTTAACATTGAAAGAAAAACTAATGGTACTACTAACATTTTTAATAGGTCCATGAATCCATTTCCTACTAACCCATACCATTTTGTAACCTCACCTATCCAGGTAACATCCCCTGTATTGCTTGGAAATCCTGCTATAAATTGTATTATAACTCCAAGTAATAATCCTCCCACAGTTGAAATAATCATACGTTTTGAAAAGTTTAATCCAGCCTTTTCTAACTTATAAAGTCCATAGAATAAACCTATTAAAATCGCTATAAATATTATTGGTTTATAGCTTGTTATCATTATAAATTTTGAAAAAAATGTACTTTCCATTGTTCCCTCCTATAATTCCTATAATTCCTATATAATTAGTATACTTATAGTATCAATTATATGATCATATGTCAATAAAAGTTAATACTATTTTTAAATATATTCTTCCTGAAAACATATACTTCTTAATACTTTATAATAATTATGTAATACTTATTACTACTTTAATCAAAATATCATTTAAAATTTATGATAAAAAAAATAACTATTATGAATATAACTTTCAATTATCAAAAGCTAATATTCATAATAGTTATGTAAATTTTACTCATGAAGTCTTCTTATTATTTTATATGCAACCACATTTTCCATGACCATTGGTGACTTATGAGCAAAAAAGATTATTCCATCAGTAGGAGATGTAATTTTTTCAATGATTTCACCTTCATATGGATGGATTATTTCTGCAAGAACATCGCCTCTTTCCACTCCATCTCCTGGATTTTTTAACCTTCTATATATTCCACCTGTAGTAGTCTTTACCGAAAGCAAATCATCTTCCTGCAAAACACTAGCTATGTATCCACTGTGACTAGTATACTTTATGACTCCCATTCTAGTTAAAAATCTTAATACAGCCACTACTGCATGTTTGGCAGAAACTTCATCAATTTGATCTGTAGCATTTGTATATAAAGAGAAGGCACTTGCATTCCACATCTGCCAATTATAGTTTAATGTCATGGTATCATAAGGTTTGGGCTTACGAATTAACACATACTGAAGTCCAAATAAATTTGCAAGACTTGGACTCTGATATCCTGTTTCCATCATCCTTATATGCGGAATAAAATCTCCAGGCATATAAAAACTAGCAAACTGTATTCCATACGTATAATCCTTAACTTGTTCAAAAACACCACTTGCAATTCTCTGAGTTGTTTCCCCATGTACTTCTCCTGGGAACATTCTATTTATATCAGTGTTGTCCATTGTCCAAAATCTTTTTCCGATATTCATTGAATGAGGATTTACACAAGGAATCACAAGAATTTCGCTATGTCTTGAAATTGCTCCCCTTTGCTCTAACTTAGTTAAAGTTTTAATCAATTGAGAACACGTATATAATTGCTGTATCTCATTTCCCCTTATTGCACCTACTATGCATGCTGACTTTCCACCTTTTCCAAATTTATATCCTGTTATTCTCATATCATCTCTATGTGGTGACTTTAATGTATATATTATTTCTTTTATCATTTTACGCCTCCAAGTACCCTCGCAATAAGTGATCCTTCATAAACAACTGGGTATTCTCTCAATGTAAATACTACTCCATCACAAGATGAAATAACCTCTTCTTCTATTTCCCCAGTTAAGGAATTAAAAATCTCTCCAATTTTTTCTTCTCTTTTTATTTCATCCAAATGTTTTACACAAGGCATAAATATTCCTGATGAATTAGCATTTATAAACTTCACTTCTTTTTCAGTTGATATTATGGGATCTCTTACAGGACTTACTTTACCATTCCATATGTCTAATTTTTTCATTAAATTAAATATACCTTCCACTAATTGATCCCCATATTCTTGTGTAATTCTCATTCCGACCCCCATCTCTACAAGCAATGTTGGTATATTTTTATTATTTAAGCTATATGTAAGTGTTGATTCCAGAACAGTAGATTCTGGATGAACCCATATAAAATCCATATTCAACAGCTTTGCATAAGGTACTAATTTATCCTTTATATGCTCACTTACCCTAACTTGAGGCACTTCTCTCAAAAATATATTGCTTGCATGCAGGTCTATGCACATATCAGCCCCTTCTATATCTTCAATAATTTTAGCTGCAACATGTTCTGCCATTGCTCCGCTTTCAGATCCTGGAAATATTCTATTCATATCTAAATCAAATGTTGGCATTCCCCTATGTACTGAATCTATTCCAAGCGGATTTAAAGATGGATATATATCAACAATTCCATTTAAGTATTTAATATTTTCTTTAATTTTTCTTATTAATTTGTAACATACATATTGACCTTCAAGTTCATCTCCATGAAGACCTGTTATAATACATATTCTTTTAGCCTTTTCATTAATATTTACTGACGTAAGTCTATTTTTTTTGATTACTAACTTCTCATCAACCGCTAATCCTAAAGATACTACCGTTTCTACCATGTTCCCCTCCATATGCTCACACTCAAAAACCTATTCTGTAAAAACAATCTAAATTGATATTATTATTGTAAAAAAATTTTCTTTTATACAAAAAATAAGCAAAGAATCCCACTGTGTGAGCTTCTTTGCTTTAATCTAATATTACTACTTGGATATTTTATTGTCAAACTTTTTTACAGTCCATATATAAAAGTACTTTCTAAAATATTTGAATATTATTTATATACACTCTTTTATTGATTCTTCCAATACATCCATTCCATATTTAACTTGTTCATCTGTCATAACTAATGGTGGTAGGAAACGAATTACATTTCCAAGTATACCTGCATTTAAGAATATAACACCATTTTCATAACATTTTTTAATTATAGATTTAACTAAATCTGCTGCTGGCTCTTTTGTGCTTCTATCTTTTACAAATTCTAATCCTACCATTGCACCTAAACCTCTTACATCTCCTATAACTGTATACTTTTCCTTCATCTCATTTAGTCTTTCCATAATATATCCGCCAAGTTTTAATGATTTTTCACATAGATTTTCTTTTTCAATCTTCTCAATAACTTTAAGCGCTGCTACGCATCCAAGAGGACTTCCAGAATACGTTCCACCAATTCCACCAACACAGGCTGAATCCATGATTTCTTTTTTAGCAACAACTGCGCTTAGCGGTACCCCAGCAGCTATTGATTTTGACATAGTAATAATATCTGGTTCTATACCATAATGTTCATGTGCAAACATTTTTCCTGTTCTTGCAAATCCTGCTTGTATCTCATCAACTATAAATACTATATTGTTCTCATTACAAACTTTTTGCAATTCTCTCATGTATTTTGCAGATGGAACTACAAATCCACCTTCACCTTGTAATGGCTCAATTATTAAACATGCAATCATGTCTGGAGAAAGAGTTGTTTTAAGCATAGTTTTTAGTCTATTAATACATTCATCTGCATATTCTTCTTCTGAAACTCCAAGTGGTGCTCTATACGAATAAGGGAAATCAAATTTATATGTTTCTGGTGCAAATGGTCCAAAACCATTTTTGTATGGTTTGTATTTACTTGTTATTGACATAGTCATATTTGTACGACCATGGAAAGACCCAGTAGCTGAAAGTACTCCTGTTTTCTTAGTATAAGTTCTTGCTATTTTTATAGCATTTTCTACTGCTTCTGCTCCACTATTAGCAAACATTACTTTCTTTTCGTAATCTCCAACTGTTATTTCAGTTAATTTTTTTGCCAAAGCACCGTAAGATTCATATGTTACTACATTATAGCTTGGGTGAATAAATAATTCTGTTTGTTTCTTTATTTCTTCAACAATCTCAGGATCACAATGTCCAACATTTTGAACACCAATTCCTGCTGCAAAATCTAAAAATACATTTCCATCTACATCTTTAATTAATGCTCCCTTTGCTTCAGCTATAGCAATACCTGTTGATACCGAAACTCCATCGGCAACATATTTTTTTCTTTCCTCTAATATCTCTATTGATTTAGGACCTGGTATTGATGTTACTAATTTTACATTTGATTCTTCTATCATTATAAAACCCTCCATTAACGTTTATTTTCTTAATATATTTCTAATTCCATAAAAAAGGAGCCATCATGTTTATTTACACGAAAGACTCCATTGCCTATAAAATTTATTTAAATTTCTTAACTTGTTTATATAATAATACTTTCTATTTTTCTTTTCTATGTCCAAGCATTATAATGTTTTTGTATGTTTTGACTAAAATACCGAGATCAAATACACATAAACATATTAAAACTTAGATTAATACATGCTTAAAAATAACATATTAGTGCACATTGGCCATATTATTTATTTTTCAAATATTTTATTAATATATAACTTAGACTTGTTTTGCAACTTACTAAAATCATAAATATTTTTATTTAGAAAAACTATAAAATATCAATGAAGGCTCTAAACAACAAATTATATACAATATATACACTATTCATCTGCCTATTTAAGAATTTTACCAATGTCTAGTGCAATCTTTACTTTAATACAATCATTAAAATTCCGTAAATCACAATTTAATAGTTCTTCTATTTTTTTAATTTTATATTTAAGGGTGTTTCTATGAAGAAATAGCTTTTCCGCTGTAACTGTAATATTACAATTCTCATTTAGATACATCTCCAATATTTCAACTAAATTGTTATCTTTACTATCAGAACTACTAATTGGACCTAGAACTTCTGAGAAATAATTTTCTAATATACTCCTATTCTCAACGCTGAAAAGTATGCTGTAAATCCCTATATCTTTGTATCTTGTAATTGTGTCATCTAAACCTTGGCATTTTGCGCTATCTATAGCTAGCTCCGCTTCATTTAATGATTGTTTCATCATTTTTAAATCCTTGTACGAGTTTCCTATTCCTACACTTACAGACATTCCATCCATGCGATTCTTTGTAGCTGACTGTATCTCTTTTAAAGCCTTGTCTAATCTATTCATGCAATTTTCTTCTGACCTAATAAAAAAGATCACAGCATCATCCTTATCTATTATTGGTACCTTTAGTGCATGTTTATCAAGTATATCTTGAACTATTTTTCTAAAATTTATTTTAATCTTAGATATACTTTTCTCATCACCTAAATTCTTTAGCTTTAAATATCTCTCGAAACCATCAATATCTATAACACATATGCAACATCCGCCTGATAGATTATATCCAAAATATGCGGCCTTTTGTATTGCATCTCCTTCTAATTCACCATCTCCAAATAGAATATTACTTAAAAAATGTGATAAAGAATTTTCCTCAATACGAGATAAAATAATAGCATTACTAATTTCCCTTGAGACTTCAACCAATTTAACTTCCCAAGGTAATGTGAACAATGGAATTTCAAGTTCATTAGCAAGTTTAATCGCCTCTTCAGATACATTCCTTATGTATGGACCTATATTTACTATTAAGCCCGAACCATTTTTCTCACTAATTCCTTTAATAAAATCTAATAATAGCCCTTCATTTTCTCTAATTCCAACGCCGGTTATAAATATGATTTCTCCACCTTGCAGCCATTTAATTCCCTCCAATGGATTCTCAAAACATTCCGCCACATATATCCACTCTATGCTTTTTTCTAAGCCACCTTCTCCACCAACAAGATTAATTTTTCTTAAGGAATCTAATTTAAGTATATCTTTTACCGAAATTGACATAAACTTCACCCTTGCCCCTCTAATTATTTAAAATGTCATCTTTATTTATTATATTTTTATAATAATATCTCCTCATAAAAAAAGATATAATATTATGATAATTTTTTCATATTAAAAAGAAGGTTGATCAAATTCTTCTTACTCTCAATATTTATTGATATAATCAGAATTTGCTCAACCTTCTACTAACAATGTTTCATATTCTCTTTTAATATGGGTAAATACCTTGATTCTTAGTTACAGTTTTTACATAAACGTTTATAATAGAAAATAATTTACCAGGTGACACCTAAATAATTGTTCACCATATACCCCACTAGTTAAATTTCAACATCTTCTTTTCTACTAATTTTACTAGTTGTGAAAGTGGCAAACTTAATATTAAATAAAATCCTGCTAAAATTGTATATGATTCAATAGTTAAAAATGACTGAGACGCATAACTTTGAGTACGTAATAATAGTTCACTAACCGAGACATATGCAAGAAGTGATGTATCTTTTAACATCATTACAAGGTAATTCCCAAAGACAGGTATTACATTCCGAAGTGCCTGCGGTATTATTATTCTAAACATAGTTTGATTACTTGTAAGTCCTAATGCTAATGCTGCTTCTGTTTGCCCTCCATCTATTGATAATATTGATGAACGAATAACTTCCGATATGTAGCAGCCATAGTTAATCCCAAGACCTAGTGTTCCCGCAACTAGCGAACTTATTTTAAATTGATATCCTGGATTCCAGATTTGTACAATGATAGATACTAAAAGCGGTACTACATAATACATATATACTAATTGAACTAATAAAGGAGTTCCTCTTATAAATTCTAAAAATACTAATAAAAATCCTCTTAAAATTTTTATTTTACTAATACGTCCAATTGCAATAAATAATCCTAAAATTATTGCTAAAAAAAATCCAAATACCGTCGCTTGTACTACAACCCAAAGACCTGCCTTTAATGAAGGTACTAAGAACTTGAAAGCTGTACCAAAATCTAAATTAGATAGAATATCCATATATATTTCCTCCCCTTCTAAAAAAGAACCCGTCTGGATTCTTTTTTAGTTTATATTGTTACTTGTCAGAAGCTTTACCATCTTCTACTGATACAAAATAATCTTCATTCATTCCATACTTCTTAAGAAGTTTTAATATTGTTCCATCTTTCTTCATTTCATCAATCTGTTCATTAACTGCATCTGCTAAAGCTTTATCATTTTTTCTAACAGCTGCTGCTATCATTCCAGATGTTTCAGCTTTATATGGAGATAATATCTTTAAATTAAGACTGCTATCTTGTGATAATGTATACCCTGCAACCATTCCATCAGTTATACATGCATCTACCTTACCAGTATTTACTGCTAACATTAATTCAGATTGACTTCCAAATACTTTAACATCTTTCACGGATCCATCTTGTTGCCACTTTTGAGCTGTTTCAAGAAATGCTGTACCTTTTTGCCCGCCCAATGTTGCATTCTTCAAATCGTCTTTACTTGCAATTTTTGAATCCTTAGGAATTACTATAGCTTCGCCTTCCTTATACCATATGTTTGTAAATAATGCTAATTTCTTACGCTCGTCTTTAACATACATTCCATCTGTTACCATGTCTACTGTATTATTATTTAACTCAACCAACAGGTTTTCAAACGGTATTTGCTTCATTTCAACTTTATTAATTCCCAATCTTTTTGCAACTTCTGTTATGATTTCTGCATCAATTCCAGTAAATTCATTTGTTTTAGCATCCATAAATGCAAATGGTGCATCATTTGATGAAGCAACTGTTAATACCCCTTTTTCTTTTGCAGCTGCTAATGTATCCTTTGATTTATCATTACCTGCTGATGTTGATGTAGTACTAGAACTTCCCGAACCACATCCCGTCATAAATCCAATACAACTCATTATAACCATTGTTACAACTAATAATTTTTTCCCTAGTTTTTTCATAATTAATTTCCCCTTTTCGTAATTATTTTTAATGTTGAATCTTTTCATTATCTATAGTAATTTCAAATTTAACATGTGAATTTAGTTTAAAACTCTAGATAAAAACTCCTTTGTTCTTGGTTTTTTTGGATTTGCAAAAATCTCTTTTGGCGTACCCTCCTCAACTATATAACCCTTGTCCATAAAAATTACTCTGTCAGATACATCTCTAGCAAATCCCATTTCATGAGTAACAACTACCATAGTCATACCATCCTTAGCTAATTGCTTCATAACATCTAACACATCACCAACCAATTCTGGATCTAACGCTGATGTAGGTTCATCAAATAAGAGCATCCTTGGTTCCATTGCTAGTGCTCTTGCTATTGCAACTCTTTGCTGTTGCCCACCAGATAGAGTCCTAGGATATACATCTGCTTTGTCTTTTAAACCAACCTTTTTAAGAAGTTCTAGAGCTATTTCCTCAGCCTCTTTTCTATTTTTCTTTTTTGTAAGCACAGGTGCCAAAATAACATTTTCTATCACTGTGTGTAGTGGAAATAAATTATATTTTTGAAATACCATTCCTACTTCTTCCCTAAGAGAACGGCTATCAACATTCTTACCCAGTATATTTTTACCATCATAGAACATTTCCCCACCTGTTGGAACTTCAAATAAATTTAAACACCTTAAAAATGTGCTTTTACCAGATCCTGATGGTCCTATTATGCAAACTACTTCCCCTTCTTTTATATCTACACTTATATTTTTTAAAACCTCTAACTCTCCATATTTCTTTGATAATTCATTAACCTTATACATATTCTCAACTCCACTTCATCTAAAGTAATAAGAAAAAGGCGCACCGTTTTTTTCTTACAGTGCGCCTTCGCATTTAATATTAAATTATTACATTGTTTTGCGTTAGGATAATATTATCATGGTAGTTCCCCTATTTCTATAATCATAAATAACAATTTTTTTGTGCAGTATGCACACTATTTGATTCAACACTAAGTTTATTCAATAATGCTTGAATCTATCACTCCAACTACAATTTGTATACAATATATAACTTCCTTGTTAAATATTTTAACTTGTTATTACTCTTTTATTATCTCTTTGTATAGTTCAGGTCTTCTATCTTGAAATAAAGTGTAATATTCGGATCTAAGCTTTCTAGGCAATTCTAAATCTATTTCCCCAGATATTATTCCCTCTATCTCATCATTTAACTCTTTTAATGGTCTTCCAACAGGGTCTACTATTTTACTATGGCCAAAAAAGCCCAATTCTTTATCTTGTCCAATTCTATTAGCTGCTACTAAATATATGCAATTATCAAACGCTCGTGCTCTTGTTACTAAATCCCAATCATCAGAATATGGCTTTTCCCAATTAGTATTAACCACAAGAAGCTCAGCCCCTTTCAAGCAATAAGTCCTTGCAACTTCAGGAAATGCAGTATCCCAGCAAATCATTACTCCAATTTTTCCAAAAGAGGTATTAAAAATTGGGAACTCACAGCCTGCTTTAAAATATCTTTTTTCTGTATCAAATAGATGTACTTTTCTATATACTCCTGCCACTCTCCCACTACTATCTATACACACAGATGAATTGTAAAGAACATCTTTTAGAACACCATCTTTTTCTGGAAATCCATAAACTATATTAGTACCAAATTTCTTTGCAAGTTCACTTATGACTTTTATACTATTACTACTTTCCACTACTTCAGCTAGTTCTTTAAATTTATTGCCACATTCATATCCCGATGTAATTAACTCAGGAAATACTATTAAGTCAGTTTCACTATCTTTCTCCATAATCTCATTTATGAATGTAACCATCTTTTCTAAATTATACTTTACATCATTTAGTTTTGGCTCCATTTGAACGCAAGTAACTTTTATTTTCATCTTTCCATCCCCTTACTTCTAATACGTAACCCTCTCTCTTTTCATCACTTTTAATCTTACTTTTTCCAAATATATTACTAATAACAAAACCTATTACAATCCATGCCAATACTATATATGGGAATAGGTTATTAGGAAACTCTGGTATAGGATAAACATTAGAATATAATACATATAACAAGGCTGCTATTGATGCTAGTGGTATTATTAAATGAGTTTTTCCCCATACTTTGTTTCTTGTAAAATAAACCATAGCTCCTATACTTGTAAATATATACGAAACAAGTATAGCTAATGATCCTATTGTTGCCAAATAACCAAACACTTCTATACCATCATGTTTAAATAATGCAATTTGAACTATATCTGATATTATTATTATTAATATTAATCCAAAATATGGTGTATTGTGTTTAGGATGTATTTTCATCATCGCTTTTGGCATTATTCCATCTCTACCTAATGCAAATAACATTCTTGAACCAGCACAATAAGATCCAAGCGCACAAGAAAAGTTTGAACATGCAGCAACCAACATTAATATTGTACCAAATCCTTCTGTCATATATTTTGTTGATAAATCTGAAAGTGGAAGTGTTGAAGAAGATAACGCCTCAAGTCCTTTTGCATCAATACCAAAACCTATAACTTGTGCATAACTACAAACTAAGTAAAATAAACCTGATAAAAATACAGCACTTATTATTGCTATTGGAATAAATTTTTTAGGATTCTTTGTTTCTTCACCTAAACTTGAAGCACTTTCAAAACCTATAAAAGAAAGAAATGCAAATACTGAAGTTGAAGCTAAAGCTGATGTGCTAACCCCGTTACTCTTAAAAGGAATCAAGCTCAAACCATTTGTAGTGGCAACTTTAATTAAAATTACAACTGAAAGTAATAGTATAAGTAATATTGATATTCCTTCTATTACTAGAATAATTCTATTGCATATCTTTGCATCAATGATTCCTAATGCAATCATTGCAATAGATGCTATTATTGAGATTGGCATCCAATTTACATGAAATCCAAATACAGATAAAAATCCAGAGAAGAAATTACCAAACCCTGCTGCAGTGCCTCCTGCTAATGCAATATAGGCAAGTAACAGTGCCCATCCAGATGTAAATCCCATTTTATTTCCTAGGGCTGTTTTAGTAAAAGCATAAAGTGAACCTGATGCAGATATATAATGATTAAATTTTATAATCGAATATGATACAAGACCTACTACTATAGTTGAAATTAGAAATACAAGTGGTGCAGAAAACGAGCATGTTTGAGCCATTAGAGATATATTTAATGACATCGCTGCTGTTGGTGCTATAATAGCCACTGATAAAGCCACTGTTTCAATAATACTTAAATTATCCTTCTTTAAACCTGATTTTTCCATAATTATTCCTCCTAATAAATACTTTTTAATTTGGATAACATAAAAGGCGCACTGATTTTTATTTCAGTGCGCCTTTGCATCTAATAAATTACTTTAAATTTCTATATTATAATGACTTGTAATATATATCCTTAATTTCTTCTAATGAAAATTCCTTAGGATGATTTGCTATACTTGGTTTTGAAACCTTCATACAGTTTTCAGCCATCCATTCTACATCTTTTTCTGTAATACCAAGCTCCCCTAAAGTAACTTTCAAATCAATTTTTTTCAGAAAGTTTCTTATAGCATCTGAACAGTCTTTTGCATCAGTTCCTCCTAATAGTTTAGATATGTTACTGTACTTTTCTAAATTACTTTCCCATGATTTTTCAACAATAATTGGTGTAAGAGCTGCCAATCCTTTACCATGAACAATATCATGTAATCCGCTAGCTGGATGTTCAAGTCCATGAGGTGCAGTTACTCCTGCTATTCCTATCACCATTCCACCTAATGTACTTGCTAAAGTTACACTATCCCATGCATCTAAATCACTTGGATCATTGTACACTTTAATTAAGTTCTCTGCTAATAATTTTATTCCATAAAATGCTTTCATATCTGTTAATGGCTGTCCTATTTTTGATAAATACGCTTCCATATTATGCGCTAATGCATCAAATCCAACAGATGCAAGTATGCTCTTTGGCATTGTCACCATAAGTTCTGGATCAATAATTGATGCTTTTGCAATAATTATATTTGTTCTAAGGGATTTCTTATCCTTAGTTTCAGGATTTGTAAGAACTGAAAAACAGTTTCCTTCACTTCCAGTCCCACATGTTGTCGGAACTAGAACTATAGGCAATGCTTCACTCCCTTGTTTAATACCAAATATATATTCTGATATATCTCCAGGATTTTTAGCTGAAAAGGCTATACTTTTGGCTGCATCCATAATACTTCCACCACCAAGCCCTAAAACAACATCACATCCAGTTTCTTTTATAACATCCACCCCTTCATATACAGTTGTAGTAAGTGGATTTTGCTCTACTTTATCAAAAATTTCATATTGAACTTTTGCTTCATTTAACAAAGCTATAGTCTTATCAAGTAATCCGCTTTTTTTTGTACTGTTTCTCCCAGTTACAATAAGCGCTTTCTTTCCATACTTAGCAACCTCAATTCCTATTTCATTACTTCTCCCTCTTCCAAATAGAAGATTTATTGGTAAATTATAATTAAAATTCATTTTAACTCCCCCTAAGTAGTTTAATTGTTGATTCTAAACTACTGATAATTTCTCTCTAACTTAGCATTTTCTTATAATCTTAATTTTCAATAAAAGAATATAAAAAAATGCCTTTATTAATAATAAAGACACCTTTGTCAACACTATAATACCATATTGGCAATATATATTCTATAATTTTATAGACAATAATTTAGTGCACATTGGACAATTAATAATCTTCTTGTTATTTCAGTGCTAATACTAAAATTTTCAGTTATAAGATAAATATTCATAAATAAATAAATAAATAAATAAATATTGTAACTCTTGTTACATACTTATTATCATATAAAAACTATACTTTAGTTAATGAATTACAAATATTAATGAGGTGTTAATTATGAATATAGATAATTTGATGAGAGAGCATAAGGGCATTTTTGAGGAAATAAATTATATAAATGAGTCAATTAATAATAAAAAATTTGAATCTGACCTTTTGGACATAACTACACATATAAACAAACTTGCTGGAAAGTTGAAAATCCATCTAAGTTCAGAGGATAAATTTTTATACCCTAATCTACTTAACGGAGATGATAATAAACTTAAAAATTTAGCAAATTCCTATATTAATGAAATGGGTGGAATTTCAGATACATTTACAAATTACAAAAATAAATTTAATACAAAGAGTAAAATAATATCTGAAGGCAATGAAGTTTTTATAAGTGAAACAAAAAAAATCTTAGTTGCTATAGAAAAGAGAATTAATAAAGAAGAAAGTGAGTTATATAAATTAATTAGATAGATTTATATAATACTTCACTTCTAATCACATATAGGGTTCCGCAATGAGAATCTAACTTATGTGAATCCCCAACGAAATTGAATACATATTTGTTCCATAGGACTATGAAAATTTCGCTGAAAGGTTCTAAATGGCAGGTTGCACCCATTACTGCATGCTCCCACTTTCAGTGTGACAGGCAGTAAATGAACAACCTTCCCTTAAGAACCTAAGCAGCTTATTTTCAAATGCCTACTATACAAATATGTATCCAATTTCTATGTTTGTGATATCTCAAATTTTCAAGTTGGAGTTCTATAGACAAATAAGTGTTGAACTTATGCATATGGCTTATTGTTAATTTACTTATACAAAATCTATAATCTTATATACCGAAAATAAACTCAATTCACTTAAAACTAAGCAAATTGAGTTTATGATTAATTTTTCTTATATATTCTTACTTATCTTCAAACAATGCAGTTGATAAATAACGTTCTCCTGTATCTGGTAATAATACCACAACTGTTTTTCCTGCATTCTCTGGACGTTTTGCTAATTCTGTTGCAGCATATGCAGCAGCTCCTGATGAAATACCAACAAGCAAGCCTTCTGTTTTAGATAATTCTCTAGCAGCAGAAAATGCTTCTTCTGTTGTTATTTTTATAATTTCATCATATATTTTTGTATTTAAAACATCTGGCACAAATCCAGCACCAATTCCTTGTATTTTGTGAGGTCCTGATTTACCTTCTGATAAAACTGGTGAATCAGCTGGTTCTACTGCAACAATTTTAATATCTGGATTTTTAGACTTTAAGTATTCTCCAACTCCTGTAACAGTTCCACCTGTACCAACACCTGCAACAAATATATCTACTTTTCCATCTGTATCTTCCCATATTTCAGGACCAGTTGTATTTTTATGAACTTCTGGATTGGCTGGATTTACAAATTGTCCTGGTATAAATGAATTTGGAGTCTCATTTGCTAACTCACTTGCTTTAGCTATAGCCCCTTTCATTCCCTTTGCTCCTTCAGTTAGAACTATTTCAGCTCCATAAGCTTTTATAAGACTACGTCTTTCTACACTCATTGTTTCTGGCATAACAATTATAACCTTATACCCTTTTGCAGTACCTACAGATGCAATACCGATTCCTGTATTACCACTAGTTGGCTCAATTATTACTGATCCTGGTTTTAATAACCCTTTGTTTTCAGCATCTTCTATCATAGCCTTTGCAATTCTATCTTTAACGCTTCCTGCTGGATTAAAATACTCCAACTTAGCTAATATTGTTCCTTTTAAATCTTTTCCCTTACTATAATTTGCAACTTCTAGTAATGGGGTTCTACCTACTAATTCTGCTAAATTCTTATATATCTTTGACATTCCAACCACTCCTTAACTTTCTCATATAATTCTTATCAGTTTACTATGTTATAAGTATATTCCTCTACTTTTATATAGTCAATACTTTTTTGTATATTTTAAAAAGTTTTGCCTAAATTACATATATATGCAATTGATGATAAATATACATACTAATAATTATTTTAAAAAATAAAATAGTAAATTTTATTTTTGATATATTATAACATTCTATTTTCTAACTATTTATAGTAATTTATTCATAATTCAATTATTGCTAATTTTTAAAGAACAAAGTTTCAGGTGACTTTAGATAAATTCTGTATTGTGCTTCAAACTCTTTTTATATGTGTAGATTTCCTACAGAATAAAAAATAAGCAAATTCCTAGACTCAGGATATTTTGCTTATTTTTCTCTATATTGAAACACATCTTGATTCTGATATTTGTTTTAATAGATATTACTTTATGAATTTAATCACTCCATCTTTTCTTCCGTGTGCCTTCGGTGTATTAGCCGGATACCCTAAAGCTGCCATTCCCCAAACAATATGATTTTCAGGTATTTCAAAGCTATTTAATACTTCTCTTACTTCTTTTTCATCACAAATATTCTTTAATTGATTAATCCAACATGAGCCTATTCCTAGTGAATTTGCCATTAAGAATATATTTTCTAATGCACAAGAACAATCTGCAAGTCCATTTGTATTATCTCTATCATTAGACAACATAATTAAAGTTGGAGGCGCATAAAAGTTATATCCAGCATCCCTTTTCAAAGCTTCTCTAACTACTTTTGCAAGCTGCTCCATCTTTTCTTTGCTTTGAACAACTGTAAATTGCCAACTTTGTTTGTTCATTCCGCTTGGTGCATTTACTCCTGCCTGTAAAATTAAATCTAATTCTTCATCTTTTAATTGTTCTTCCTTAAAAGCTCTCACACTTCTTCTTGTTAATATGTTTTGTAATACTTCATTCATGATAACATCTCCTTTTACACAAAAATGTTTATACGTTATTTTTCCATTTAATTTAAAGATAATTACTTATAATTTTTATATTTAAATTATACCACTATATCAATTTTATAACTAATCACACTAATCTGGTTCTATTAATATCAACTTTTCTATTCATTAGGTAGTTTAATATAATCAATGTTACTTTTTCTATATTGCACAGGTGTAATATTAAACTGTTTCTTAAAATGTTTATAAAAAGTAGGAGTATCCTTAAATCCACAAGAATAAGAAATCTCTGTTATATTCATTTTCGTAGTTTCAAGTAAATTCACAGCAGTATTTAACCGAAAAGAAATAAGATATTTCTGAGGTGAAATTTTATATTCCTCCATAAATATTTTATATAAATATGTTCTATCAATTCCAACGTATTTAGCTATGTCGCTAACTTTGATATCATAGCCAAAGTTATTATAAATATAATCGCGGGCCTTATCAGCATATGATTCACAAGTATTTTTTTCTTTTATATTCACCTGATTATACATGGTTGAAAAACACATATACAACTGACCAATGAGAGCATACTCATTGTGACTATCTTCTTCATAATTATGTATTAGTGAAAGTAGCCTTTCTTTGAAAATCCCATTACTATTATCCTTAAAAATTAAATTATTTTTTGATAATCCACAATTTTTTAGAATAGTGCTAGCATCATTCCCATCAAAACTTACCCAACAGTACTCCCAAGGCTCTTCTTTATCTGCTTTATAATAGGTAGATTCACCTGGACAAATTAAGAAAGCCTCTCCTCTTTGTAATTCATAGCATTTGTTATTTACATAATATTTCCCTTTTCCATTTAAAATATAATGCAAAAGATAGTGATGACGAATGGCAGGCCCAAAAGAATGGGATGGCGCACAGACCTCATGGCCTCCATAGTATATTGTTAATGTACTGATTGATTTATATTTTGAAGTAAATTCTAACTTTGCTTCCATTAATTAATCCTCCTCTATGGTACTTACATACTTTATGAATATAGCTATCCAACTTTAAAACTAAATTTATGTGATAACTTACCAAAATCATAAATCCGCTTCTAATTTTTATTAATAAAAATATACAAACATTCAACATAAGCACAATTTTTAGAAACATAAAACATAGAAAGCATACATTTACAATTATATAATTTATCTATAATAAAATCAAAATTACTCAAGGAGGATGATTATATGAAAATTACATTTATGGGAGCTGGAAGTACTGTATTTGCAAGAAATGTCTTAGGTGATTGTATGTGCACAGAAGCACTACGAGATAGTGAAATTGCACTTTATGATATTGATGAGGAAAGATTAAAGGAAAGTGAAATAATCCTAAATGCAATCAACAAAAATATAAATAATGGCAGGGCTAATATAAAATGTTTTTTAGGCGTTGAAAATAGAAAGCTAGCACTTAAAGATGCAACTTTTGTGGTTAATGCTATTCAGGTTGGGGGATATGATCCTTGCACAATCACAGATTTCGAAATTCCTAAAAAATATGGTTTAAAACAAACTATTGCAGATACAATGGGAATTGGTGGAATTATGAGAGCTCTAAGAACAATTCCCGTGATGGCTGACTTTGCAAAAGATATGGAAGAAGTATGCCCTGATGCATATTTCTTAAACTATACTAATCCAATGGCCATGCTTACAGGTTTTATGCAACGTTTCACTAAAGTAAAAACAATTGGACTTTGTCATAGTGTACAAGTATGTTCAGAACATTTGTTAAAAGATTTAGGCATGGAAGATAAACTAGAAGGAAGAAAAGAACTAATTGCTGGTATTAATCATATGGGTTGGTTATTAGAAATATATGATAAAGCAGGCAATGATTTATACCCTGAGATTAGAAAAAGAGCTGAGCTAAAAAATTCCGGTGAAGAAAAACATAAAGACATGGTTCGTTATGAATACATCAAGCACCTTGGATACTACTGCACTGAGTCAAGCGAACATAATGCAGAATATAATCCTTTTTTCATTAAATCAAAATATCCAGAACTAATTGATAGATTTAATATACCCCTAGATGAATATCCAAGAAGATGCATTGAACAAATTGATGGTTGGCAAAAAGAAAAAAATGAAATATTACGTGATGGTAAAGTTACACATGAACGCTCAAAAGAATATGCATCTTATATTATGGAGGCAATTGTGACTAATACTCCTTATAAAATTGGTGGTAATGTACTAAATACTGGACTCATTGATAATTTACCAACTGATGCCTGTGTAGAAGTTCCTTGTATGGTCGACGCTATGGGAATTCATCCAACTCATGTAGGAAAACTTCCAACTCAACTTGCTGCTATGAATATGAGTAATATAAACTCTCAATTATTGACAATTGAAGCAGCAGTTACAAAAGATAGACGTAAAATCTATCAAGCTGCCATGATGGATCCACATACAGCTGCTGAATTATCCATTGATGATATTATAAAAATGTGTAATGAAATGATTGAAGCTCACGGAGATTATATGAAAGACTTTAACTAAATCAAATTGTTCACTTCCTTTATATAGTTTGTGGCACCTCTCATGATAAGAGCTGCCACAAATATCCACTTTATTTTTCAGTTGCAAGAACTTCATTATTTTTTTACCGATTCATCACAAGAATCATTTACTGATGCATTTCCTGTAAATGCCTTTATAATTTCGGCCTCTTACATAATATAATATTTCCTAATGGAATTTATTATAATTCTTCTGACAATTTCCCTAATAAACTTGCAGTAGAATTTAGATTTTCAATTGATTCTGTTATTTTTTCTAATGCTGTTAATTGTTTATCTGATACAGTATCAACATCTGATACTTTTTCATTTATCTTTTTTATTGCATCTGATATATCTTTTATAACTGTTTCTATTGATCCTATAGATTTATGGGATTCATTGGATAATTTTCTAATTTCCTTTGCAACAACATTAAACCCTTTCCCATGTTCTCCTGCTCTTGCCGCCTCAATAGCTGCATTTAATCCCAGAAGATTTGTTTGAGACGATATACCTTTTATAAATCCAACTATCTCATCAGTATTAGCTGCCATTTCATTCGCAACATTTGTTTTAACCAGTATTTCTGAATTCATACTTGCTAATTCCTGAAAACTAGCTGAAATATCATTTATTCCAGTTGATATTTGAGAAACCGATTGAATTAAACTTTCTGTAATATCCATTACTGAATTTTTCTTAGTTAAGCTCTTTCCTATTGCAATTGAACCTATAACACCAGTATCATCTTTAATTGGAATCATATATGATTTAAAAGCCACCCCTAAGAACTCTTTTGGAATCACTTCAATTACTGGTTTTCCTTTCTTCATAGCGTTTTTCACGAAATCTCCAGCAACATCTCCTTCTTTTATTTTAAAGTCTATTTCCTTACTTCCTTTGTAATATAATACTTTTTCTCTATCAGTTAACATAATTTCTATGTCATTATCAAAGAAAGCCTCTATATATTTAATAGAATTATAAATACTATTCAATTCATCATTTCCAAAATTATCTTTTAACATTTTTTAACTCCATCCTTACTACTTATAAGCTATTACTATATCTTCGATTAAAATATTAAATACTATTATAATTATATTTGATTTCTTGTTAAAGTTAAATATCAAATGCATAAACTTGATCAAATAAGTTAATTGATTTTGCAATAAAAAATTAAATGACTGACAAATATAGGATTTATGTAGTAATATATTATTAGAGGTGATGAACATGAAGGTTGCTATATTTAATGGAACTGTTGCTACAACAAATGGTGTTTATAAAATAAGTGATATAGATGTGGAATCTGCAAAAAATCTTTTATATAAGGACGGATTCATATCTGCAATAGGACACGAATCAACAGCAGAGGCTATCGCGGATACACTTAATATGGATATTAAAATGAATCGTATAAATTTTAAACAAGAGGTTGGACAAAAAGCTATAGTTTTTAAATTAAATGTAAGACCTCCAGAGGGATCAGTCTTATCAAGGGATGAAATAGAAAAAATAGGCTATTCATTTAAATTAATGGAGCGATTAGAATAAATAGAAAATTTTCAACTTAGAATTATATTTGAGCTTATTGTACGTATAGATACTCTTACGCTGAAAAGACAAATGGTATTGCTCAAGATTCTAAAAAGCAGGTCTTTCCAATTTAGCTTGTTAAAATAAAATTGAGTATTATGAATTGGATAATATCTGCTTTTTAGTGTTTTCAATTATATTCCAGTAATCCTATAGAATATTACATCTATTCAATATAAAACCTACACTGCATTTCAGTATATAAACTTAAATCTACGTTCTGCTATTTACCTATATAACATACTTAATTTCTTTATTTTCAAATAAGTCCTCTATTTCTTTTATAAAGAATTGTTTCATTTCATCTATATTTTCTTTCGGATAAACATACTTTCCATATCCAAATTGACCATATTTGAATTTACGCTCTTCATCACTCATTGGCAATTCACTTTCTGGAAAAACCTGAAGTATTATGTTTTTTGCTGTTGATGTGTAACGATGAGATATTATTTCAAATGTCACTGGAGTTTTTAAATCCTTTGGCAGATTTTCACTTAAACTTAGCAATAAATCATGATATTCTTCTTTCCAATTTGGATAAATGAACACAGGTGCAACTAAAAATCCAATTGGATATCCTGCCTTAGCCGCCTTTATACTAGCTTCTATCCTTAAGTCACGTGAAGCTGTTGCATGCTCATACTTATTAATAACTGATGATGTATTAATGCTAAATCTCATTTCAGTATGACCATTATGTTCTAAATCCAATAGTGAATCTATATCATTATACTTTGTTACAAACCTGAATCTAGCATTTTCATGCTTACCAAAAAATACTATAGCCTTTTCAAGTGAATGAGTATAAGGTTCCACGGGAATTGGATCTGATGTAGCTGCACCTTCAAATATGGTTATTTCGGGCAACCTTTCATCTATATACTTCTGAGCCTGACTTAAAATCTCATCAATATTTACATGTACCTTTACAAAAGGTTTATCTCCGAGTTTTGTGTTTAAATAACAATATTCACATTGCCCCATACACCCTGATATTAGTGGTAATTGATAATGGGCCGAAGGCTTACAAGATTGAAATTTCAGACTCTTCTTTGTTCCAACCACTAAAGTCTTCTTTCCTTCCCTATACTGAGCATAAAAATCTTCTCCTGGAATATGCTGCTTCAATTTATTTGAAGTAATATTGATAATTTCAACATCCTCTTTATCTTTAAACTTGTTTAAAATATTTTTAGCTGCCTCATAATCTAATGAATCTTTTTCAAATATAACTCTTTTAGGTATAAACATATTTTTTCAAAAAACCAGCATATATACGCTGGTTCTTTTTCTCCTCTCTTTATATTTATATTGTGTGTTTGTTTATATAAAGCTAGTATTTGCTAAAAATTATATTATATATACCTAAATTTACTTTTAATTACTTGATATTATTTTGTGTTTTATAATTGTTTATTCTATCCTTAAGCTCGTTTACATTGGGTTTCCTATCTATTGATATTTCTTGCTTATTATCTAATTTATAAATAACAGGAACTGGCTCCCCTTCTTTTAAGAACTCTAATTCTGCATAACGAATAACTGTTGTTACTTCCCCTAAAAATTTACTTCCATTCTGTTCTAAAACATCAAGTTCCAATTTAACTTCTTCCAATTTTCTTGAATACTTCTTCCCTGTTTCTGTTATCTTTCTAATAAGTCCCACACTTTTAACCCCATTAGTTAGAGCTTTCTTGTATTTTACTTCCCTTGAAATCATTGTTACAATTATTATGGCTAAAGGAATAAGTAATGCCAATGTTGGAATCATTAATGGCAATCCAGCACTAATCCCTCTCTCATTTGTTTTAGTTAAAAAATTCTGCATAATAATAAACAAGCTAAACCCAGTAGCTGCTATAATTAAAATTGCTGATAGATAATTTTTATCTTGTTTCATATTTATTCTCCCTTTTTTATATTTTAATGTAAAATTTTAATTCTATAGATGGATAATATATAATTTAGACTTCTGTTGAAACATACCGAAATTATAAATATTTTTCTTATTTTAAGAATTTTAATTTTTTTATTCAAACAAAGAAATTTAATTCTGTTCCCATTGAGTATTCCTATCTAAATACGACTTCATAGTGACATTGTTAACGTTAAACATTTTGCTTTTATTACTCCTTTCTACAAAAATAATCTGTAGAATACCTATTTCAAATTCATTATAACATAAATAATAAACTTAATTAATAAATTAAATATGTAATTATACTGTATTTTTA
The DNA here is from genome assembly GCF_036699995.1 of Clostridium beijerinckii. Classification (NCBI taxonomy): domain Bacteria; kingdom Bacillati; phylum Bacillota; class Clostridia; order Eubacteriales; family Clostridiaceae; genus Clostridium; species Clostridium beijerinckii. The sequence continues at coordinate 4,682,600 of NZ_CP144906.1, forward strand.
CCATTGGATACAATTAATCTAAAACTTTTGTATACATTTTCATTTTATAAAATCCTTTTACATAATAAGCATTATTTGTAATAAAAGTTCTATACAAAGACCACCGTTCTAAAATAACTTAGGACAGTGGTCTTTAAAATTATATATAAACTTTACTTAAGAATATTTTATATTAATTAAAAGTTTAGTTACTGCTGAAATTTAACTGTATTTAACATATTTTCTTTAATCTATCCTTCATTATTTTCATCACTCTTTTCTCTTTATCTTTAAAGATAGATATGAAATTTTACCCCAATTCCATTTTATAATAGCATCCATATTAGTAAAAAACAACTTTAAATTACTTTAATTGGATGATATAATGTACTTTGTTAACTACTAAACTTAAAATGATAGGGGTAAAAAATAATGAAGAAAAAAAGAATAATTAGTTTTTTAGTATTGGTGGCGTTACTATTTAGTTTTTTATTTAGTGGATGCTTTGATAGTAATGCAGCAAAAAATTCAGCTGATATTTACTGTTCACTAATATTTAAATCTGATGCTAAAGATCTTCAAAAGATAGGGGTATCTGACTCTGAGAAGGACAATATAGTAAAAGAATACGAAGATAAAATTAAGGACCAACTAAGAAAAAATGTTCTTTTGATGCAATATTCAGCTTCAGATGAACAATTAAATTCTATATGCGAAGCATATAAAGAAGCACTTTCAAAGATTACCTATGAAACAAAGCAAATTTCTAAATCTGGTGACGAAGCCGAAGTAGAAATTTCAACTACTAATTTTGATATAAAAAAAATCGATGAACAAACAGCAATGGATGCTTTAGACGAAACTGATAAAATGGAATTTACAAGTAATGAAGAGGAAAATAAAAAATTTGGTGAAATATATTTAAGCAAGCTTACAGAAGGATTAAAAAATGCAGAAGTGAGCTCTGATAAATCTTCAAATACATTTAAATTTAAAAAAGTTAATAGATATTGGATTGCAGATGATCAAACTAATTTCGGGTACAAGTTAGTTGAATTAGCGGTAAATAAAGATAATCTTAATATTGATGAAGAAAGTATCTCACCAAAAGAAAGTGCTGAAGTTCTTTGGAACTTAGTAATTAAGGAAGATAGTAGCGGCATGGAGAAACTTGGTTACAGCAAAGCTTTTGGCGAAAGAATAATTAAGAATATAAATAAGAATGATTTTAAAACTTTTAAGAAAGAATCTGGACAATCTGGTATTTCATTATCAGATGATCAACTTCAAGGAATGATAACTGCTCTAAGAAGTGCTATAAGTAAAAACTCAGTTAATTTTGAAGAAGTGTCTAAAACAGACAATTCTGCACAAGTTAAAGTATCATCAACATTTATAGATAGAGATCAAATTTCTAAAGATGCTGTAAATATTACTACATCTCAGGCACTATCAAATGGTATTAGAGATAAACAAAAACTTACAGAAGCTTACGTTGCAAACCTAATAGATTCAATTAATAAGGGCCAAATAAGCTCAACAACAGCTGAAAATACATTCAGCTTCACCAAAGTCGGAAATATATGGTTGCCATCAGATACTACTAATTATACTGAAAGCATTTCCAAAATGGTTATGAAATAATTAGAAATATCATAAAAAGCCTTAACAAACTTAAGCGATTCAGAATAGGATTTCACCTCTATTCTGAATCGCTTATTTTTTTCTGCTATAATCTAGCTTTAAAATCTTCATATCCAAATTCTTTTATTACTTCAACACCTTTTTCTTCACTATATTTTACAATTGCAGGAAGATTAACTCCATTAAATGTATTATTTTTAACCATTGAGTAAATAGCCATATCACAAAATACAAGTTTATCGCCTGGCTTTAAAGGTTCTTTAAATGAATAATCTCCTATAATATCACCTGCAAGGCAAGTAGGACCACCAAATCTATAAGTAAATTCGAATTCATTTGGCTTTCCAGCACCTATTATATTAGGTCTATATGGCATTGCAAGTACGTCTGGCATATGACATTCCGCTGAAGTATCTAGTATAGCTATATCCATTCCATTTTTCATAGTATCTAATACTGTTGATACAAGGAATCCTGTATTTAAAGCAATAGCTTCACCTGGCTCAAGATATACCTGTACTCCATATTTATCTTTTATAAACTTAATAGATCTTATTAGTGTTTCTATATCATAATCTTCTCTAGTAATATGATGACCACCACCAAAGTTAATCCACTTCATTTTCTTGATGTACTTTCCGAATTTTTCATCCACTACTTTTATTGTACGTTCAAGGGTATCTGAATTCTGTTCACACATTGTATGAAAATGCAATCCATCTATACCTTCAAGATCTTCTTCTTCAAAGTTAGCCAAAGTAACTCCCATTCTTGAATTTTCAAAACATGGATTATATATATCTGTTTCTATCTCTGAATACTCAGGGTTAATACGAATAGCACATTCGATTTTCTTTCCTTTAAAGTTTTTTACTTTATCCTTATATTTTCTCCATTGACTAAATGAATTAAATACTATATGATCGCTATATTTCATTATCTCATCAAATTCATCTTCTCTATATGCAGGAGAATAAATATGTACTTCTTTCCCCATCTCTTCATATCCAAGTCTAGCTTCATGAAGAGAACTTGAAGTAACTCCTTTTAGATATCTTCCAATTAATGGGAAAGTTGAGTACATAGAGAATGCTTTAGTTGCCAGAATAATATTGGCACCTGTTTCCTTTTGAACATAATCTAAAGTCTCCAAATTCTTCTTAAGAAGTCTCTCATCAACCAAATAACATGGTGATGGCAATTTGCTTAAATCTATATCTTTCATTAAATCACCAAACCTTTTTAATTATGTTTTATAGATAACCAACATAATAACCACACTTTAACTTATAACTTACCGAAATAAGTAACATACTTTTATTCCAGTTTCTAAGGAATTTGATAGGTGATTCTAAGACCAAAAGTTGTGCCCAAAATGCTAGCTTCAAAGACAAGCTCTGAACTAGCATATTTGGAACAACTTCTAATCTAAGAATCACAACCATAAGAATTCCTTATGAAACATTCCATAAAAGTATGTCACTCATTTCTAGTTAAGATATATTTAAAATTATAAATATATTTCATAGTAGGTTATCTATATAAATGACAAACCATAAGTCGTGACAATAATCTCTTAAAAATTTTACTAATATATATCCATTATTTTATAATTTTATCTCTAGAAACTTTTCACTTAGTATTACTTTTTCATCAAGTGGAATTCACATGAATTTTCTAAACTTATATGTATATATATTAGAAATAGAATACATTTTTGTGGAACAGGCATTTGAAAATGAGCTGCTTAAGGTACTTAATGCCAGGTTGTTCCATTATCTGCTTGTCACAATGAATATTGGGAACATGCAGGAATGGGTACAACCTGGCATTTAGAAACTTACAGCAAAATTTTCATTAGTCCTGTGGAACACAAATGTATTTTATTTCGTTAGGTCACCACACGGGATAGTTCATATATTTCTTATTCAACTAAAGTTGGATCAAAGCTTTCTTTCCATGGTAATCCCCATTTATTTAACTCTTCCATAAATGGATCTGGATCGAATTCTTCTACATTATATACTCCTGGTTTCTTCCATAAACCTTTCATTACTAAGCTTGCACCTATCATAGCTGGAACTCCAGTTGTGTAAGAAATTGCTTGAGATCCAACTTCTTTATAACATTCTTCATGATCACAAACATTGTAAACATAATATGTTTTATCTTTTCCATCTTTTTTACCTTGGAATATACATCCTATATTAGTCTTTCCTTTTGTTCTTGGACCTAATGATGCAGGATCTGGTAATACTGCTTTAAGGAATTGTAATGGTACTATTTGCTTTCCTTCAAATTCAATTGGTTCAATTGATGTCATACCAACATTCTCAAGTACATTTAAATGTGTTATATACTTTTGTGAGAACGTCATCCAGAATCTTATTCTCTTAATTCCTTTAATATTTATACCTAAAGATTCTAATTCTTCATGATGTAATAAATACATATCTTTTGGTCCGATTTCTGGGAAATCATAAACTCTCTTTATTTCAAGAGGTTCTGTTTCTATCCATTTCCCTTCTTCCCAATAGCTTCCTGGAGCTGTAATTTCACGAATATTGATTTCTGGGTTAAAGTTAGTTGCAAATGGATAACCATGATCACCAGCATTAGCATCTAATATATCAATATAATTTATTTCATCAAAATAATGCTTTTGAGCATAAGCACTAAATACACCAGTAACCCCTGGATCAAATCCACTTCCAAGTAATGCAGTTAAACCTGCCTTTTCAAATTTTTCTTTATATGCCCATTGCCACTTATATTCAAATTTTGCTGTATCAAGTGGTTCATAGTTAGCTGTATCTACATAATGAACTTTTGTTTCTAAACAAGCATCCATAATTGTTAAGTCTTGATAAGGAAGCGCAAGATTTATAACAACTTCTGGTTTGAATTTATTAATAAGCGCCACTAATTCTGGGACATTATCAGCATCCACCTTTGCTGTTTGTATTTTTGTCTTAGTTTTTCCTTCTAATGAAGCTTTTATTGCATCACACTTTGATAAAGTTCTACTAGCGATACAAATTTCCTCGAACACCTCTGAATTTTGACAACATTTATGAATAGCAACGCTAGCAACACCACCAGCGCCAATAATTAAAGCTTTTCCCATTCCAATTCCTCCAATTTCTTTATAAAATGAAACTTTTCAGACGGAGCTTTATGCTCCAGCTGAATTTAGAATATTGACTTATTATTTTTTGATTATCTTCAAGTCATGAACAAAAAATTTAATTGTATTATCTGATAATTTTTCTAATCAGTAAGTCCATTTAACATATCTCTAACGTAAGTTGGAAGTGCAAAGCACCCTACATGAAGATCTGTATTATAATATTTTGTTTTTATTCCTAACTTATTCCAAGCTTCTGCATCAAAATCCTTTATAGGGTGATACTTTTTTGAAGCAAATCCAAATAACCAATGTCCTGATGGATATGTTGGAATATGTGCTTGATAGACCCTAATGATTGGAAAAAATTTCGTTATTTTTTCATGAGCTTCTTTCATTGCAGCCGCATCATTATCATAGTATGGACTTTCATGTTGATTAACTAAAATTCCATCTTCTCTTAGTGCTTTATAGCAATTTCCATAAAACTCCTTAGTAAATAATCCTTCTCCTGGTCCAAAAGGATCTGTTGAATCAACTATTATTAAGTCATATTCATCTTCTTTATCACGTATAAATTTCAAACCATCTTCATAGAATACATTAACTCTTTTATCATCAAGCTTACATGATGTTAGCGGAAAATACTCTCTACAAATATCAACAACTCTTTTATCAATTTCAACCATATCTATCTTTTCAACTGTGCTGTATCTTGTAAGTTCTCTTATTGTTCCACCGTCACCAGCACCTATAACTAAAACATTCTTAATATTTGGATTAGTTGCCATTGGTACATGAACTATCATATCATGGTAAATAAATTCATCTTTTTCAGTTACCATCATTAATCCATCTAATGTAAAAAACCTTCCGAATTCCTTAGCTTCAAGTACATCTATTCTTTGGAATTCAGTTTTTTCAGTATGTATTTCTTTTTCAACTTTAATTGAAAATCTTACATTTTCTGTGTGTTGTTCTGTATACCATAACTCCATTTACTTGTCCTCCACAACATTAATATTTTCAATTTTAGTATCTTCTGTTCCAGTTAAAAAACAACCTTTTTCTTTTGCATAATTTATGTAGTCCAATATTTCTTTTGTTATTTTTTCTCCTGGAGCAAGAATTGGTATTCCTGGTGGATAACACATTACAAATTCAGCACATATTTTCTCACTGCTTTCATTTAGCGGCACTGAAGTTTTTTGAGAATAAAATGCTTCCTGAGGAGTTAATACAACTTCAGGATCTATATACTCATGATCAAACATACCAATTTTATCTTTTGAATGCAATCTCTTAATTTCAGATAATGAAGATATTAATCTTTCAATTGCAAGACTACGATCTCCAACAGAAATAATAGCTAAAATATTTGCAATGTCTCCCAATTCAATTTGTATACCATATTCATCTCTTAATAGATCATATACTTCTATTCCAGCAAGACCTATTTCTCTAGTGAATACAGATAACTTTGTTATATCAAAATCATAAACTGCATCTCCATCAATTAACTCTTTTGAAAAGGCATAATAACCGCCTATTTTATTTATTTCACCTCTAGCATATTCAGAGATTTGCTTTACTTTATCAAAAATTTCTTTTCCATGTAATACAAGATCTCTTCTTGCCAAATCAAGTGATGACATTAAAAGATATGAACCACTTGTAGTCTGAGTCAAATTAATTATTTGACGAACATATCCTATTGCTAAATCACAATTTAAGAGTAGAAAAGAACTTTGAGTTAAAGATCCTCCAGTCTTATGCATACTGACTGCTGCCATATCTGCCCCAGCATCAACTGCTGATAAAGGCATATTGTCACCAAAATAAAAATGTGTTCCATGAGCTTCATCTACTAATACGTACATTCCATTTTCATGGGCAAGTTTCGTAATTTCTTTTAAATTTGAACAAATCCCATAATAAGTAGGATTATTTACAAATATCGCTTTTGCGTCTGGGTTTTCTCTAATTGCTTTTTTTACATCTTCAACTGACATCCCAAGTGGTATTCCAAGTTGTTTATTTGTTCCTGGATTTATATAAACCGGAATTGCTCCGCTAATTATTAAAGCATTTATAGCACTTCTATGCACATTACGAGGCATTATAATCTTTTCACCTTTTTTACATACACTCATAACCATAGCCTGAACTGCAGAACTTGTTCCATTAACCATTAAAAATGCGTGCTTAGAACCAAATGCATCAGCCGCAAGCTCCTCAGCTTCTCTTATAACCGATACCGGGTGAATAAGATTATCGAGTGGTTTCATTGAATTTACATCTACTGAAAGACATTGCTCTCCCAAGAATTCCCTAAGCATATCATTTCCTCGGCCCTGCTTATGACCTGGTACATCAAACGGAACCACTCTAGCTTTCTTATATTCTATTAATGCTTCATAGATTGGTGCTCTTGAGTGGGATTCTTTGTTTTTCATCGTATACATCCCTCCCGTTAATATATATTAGTTCCACTAAAAATCTCAATCATCTCTCTTCTTAAGTTGTTTTCAATTTCAAGTCTTTGCTTTGGCTTGATTTCATAAACATCTCTATTAAAAAGGTAATTTTGAAGTTCAATTTCTTTAATTAGCATTTTAGTGTGAAATATATTTGATTGATATACATTTATATCCATTGCATCATACTTTTTCAAGGTATTTTCATCAATATAATCTTGTATTGATGTTATTTTATGATCTATAAATAATTTTTTGCCATCAACATCTCGGGTAAAACCTCTGACACGATAATCTATCGTTATGATGTCTGAATCAAAACTTCCTATAAGATAGTTTAGTGCATTTAGAGGAGAAACTTCTCCACACGTGGCTACATCAATATCAACACGAAAAGTAGCAATTGAATTATCTGGATGATATTCTGGATAAGTATGCACAGTAACATGACTTTTATCTAAATGTCCTACAACAGTGTCTCTAGTTTTCAAAATGTCAATTTCACCTTTATTACAAGATGCATCTATCTCTTTGACTGCTAGGGTCTGTTCCGATACTAGAATAGTTACACTTGCTCCCTGAGGATCATAATCTTGTTTTGAAATATTAAGTACATGTGCTCCAATACTTTCCGTTACATCACACAGAATTCTTGTAAGTCTTTCTGAATTGTATTGCTCATCTATGTAAGCAATATAGTCCTTTTGCTCGCGCTCACTTTTTGCATAGCATACATCATAGATGTTAAAGCTAAGTGTTTTGGTGAGGTTGTTAAAGCCGTATAACTTCAGCTTGTTTTCCAACCCTAACATCACAACCTTTCTGACCCAAATTAAATTATAGTTGCATTAGAATTTGTTTCAAAAACTTATTCACTAAAATCATACATATTCTAATGTTTATAACCTTCAAATACTCAACTTCTAGTTTACCTTGAAACATCTTTATTATACAACATTGACATTTTACTATATTATCTTTAAAATTGCTACTATTTATGACAATATTTCTTTAATATACTTGATAAATTTATTTAAAGTCCCTTATGCTTTATTTTGGTTTAAAATCCTTCTTATTTCTCATGTATATAAATAAAGTAATAATTAACTATTTTTTCTTAAAGCTCTTTCTTTTACATATTGATTATATTCTTCTATTGAATAAACTTCCGGTTCTCTTACTTCTTCCAAGAAATGTGAAGCCTCTGCATCTGCATTACTAAATGCCAAAACTGACTTATGCATTTCTATTGCCTTATTGTAGTCTCTATATTCATCCTTTGGAACATAAGCACCCATATGCCATCTTATCATTAGACATTCTTCTAATGATAACTTTACAAATTGTTGAAGTAAAATTACACTTTTCTCTCCATGTCCTAAAGGAATTTTATCGTCAAATTCATAGGCTGCATATCCTATCCACTTTCCTGTCATCTCATCTTTTTTTAATCTCATAGTTTTCTCATAAAAATTACACTTACACAAATCATGCAGATATCCTGTTAAATACATTGTATCATGACTCAAACCTAGCTTATATTGCTTGTTTTTTTGAATTAATAATTCAACAACATTATCAGAGTGAAGTGCTAATCCTCCATCAAAGTTTGAATGAAACTTAGTAGATGCTGGGGCTGTAAAATAATCGGTTCTTTCTAAAAGATATTTTATTAATTCATCTATCCCATCTCTTTTAATCGAGCTCAATCTTTCTAATATCTTATCTTTCAATTCTTGCATTTCTTTTGCTGCCTTAGCTTTTGTCATTTCCTTTAAGTCACTTAAATCACTCATGAATACATCTCCTTACATTAATCAACTTATAATTATTATTTTTTTCCTCTAAGCACATATCTATTCATTATTATGCTTCTTTTACTATTTTAACACTTTTAAGAAAAAACTCATATCATTTGAATGCAATGATATGAGTTTTCTAGTTAAAAATATTCTTTCTTTATTTTAATAGTAACATATTTCATAGAGTTTTTAAGCAAATTTTATTAAAAAAAGTATTTTATTCTTCTACTACTGGTAAGGCGCTTAAATTGTTTGACTCATCATCATCTCTTAAGCTCCTTAAATATTCCTCACCTTTTCTTGATGTTGATACAGATACTCCAGATATAGCTCCATCTTTAGCTAACTCCACGCCTCTTTCTTTGGTTATTCTCTCTCCATTTGAAAGTTCATATCCTGTTATCTCACCCGAATGCTTTATTATAGCCTTTATAGAGCTTTTTTCCACATTTGACTGTGAATCTTCGTTATCACTTAACTTTATGTCAGTATTTGCTACAGCAGCATTATGAATAAAGTCATATGTTAATCCCATTGAAGATACATTATATTTATCCTCCATACAAACACCTCCTATTTTCTAGATAAGCATATGGATATATTTCTAAACCCTGTTTTTTAATTTTTTAAAATACACTTGCTGAATAATTAAAATATAGCAAGTCAGTATTTTTATTATATTTTCTTTTATATGCCTATTCTAAAAACCTTTAGTGTTATATTGTCCAATAAAAATACTTTAATGCATTCTATTATTTAATATTTAAATATTGATATCAAATTTTTGTAATTCATCTTCCAGTTTCCTTGGCTCTTTTAATACTATTCCTTTTAGCCCAAGCTTAATAGCAGCTTCGATATTTTGCTCCATATCATCTATAAATAGCGTTTCACCTGGTTCTAAATTATATCTATATAGTATCTTCTCATAAATTTCTTTTTCAGGTTTAAGTAATTTCTCTTTATAAGAAACTACTCCTCCTTCAAATAATTTAAATAAGTCGTATTTATTATTTATATGTTCAAAAGCTGCTAGATGAAAATTAGATAGATAATAAATTTTATAACCTTTTTGCTTTAATTTTTTTAATATATCAACGCTACTTTCTATTGGAGTCAATATATCGTACCAGTTTTCAAAGACTTTATTAATTAACTCTTCACTTTCAGTATTTCTACTAATTATATTTCTTTTAGCATCTTCTTCACAAATTGTTCCTCTATCAAGCATTGGCCATTCATCACTCTGAAATATACATTTATATATTTCTTCTACTTTTTCTTCATCAATTTTTGATCTTACATATATCTTTGGTTGAAAATCTAAAATAACATTTCCAAGATCAAATATTATATTTTTAATCATAAAAATTCTCCTAATTTTAATAATGTATCTTATTAACTATAGATATCCAATTCAAGAGTCGTACTTATTAAATGAATATATCCACAAGGTTTCTAAAAATTCAAGTTCATATCTTCACTAGAAATCATAAATATATTTGTAACCACAAGGGTCATAACTATGAAGAAAATATTTGAAAATTAGCTGTTAAATGTTCTTAGCTGTAGGTTGTTCCATTTTAGCTTGTCAAACTGAAAGTTGGAGCATGCTATAGTCCAATTTCTCCTGCTACATTTCTCATTCCTAAAATTGTATTTTCTATAACCTTGTCTAATTCCATATCTATCATCTTGCAACCATTTAATATTACATTTCTGTCTACTCCTGCCGCAAATCCTTTAGTCTTAAATTTTTTCTTAACAGATTTAACTTCTAGATCCATTACGCTTTTAGATGGTCTCATTAATGCAGCTGCCCCTATAAGACCTGTAAGTTCATCTATTGTATAAAGTACCTTCTCAGCATTGCTTTCAGGTTTTATTTCATTTACTATTCCATATCCATGAGATGCAACTGCTCTTATATAACTCTCCGGAAATCCTTCTTCTCTCATTATTTCTTGAGATTTAGCACAATGCTTATCTGGATACATTTCATAATCTATATCATGAAGTAATCCAATTATGCCCCATACATCCTCATCTTCATTATAGAGTTTAGCAAAATGTCTCATTGCCCCCTCTACTGCTAGTCCATGTTTTCTGAGTGCATCACTTTTATTATACTTACAAAGTGCGTCCCATGCCTTTTGTCTATTAATTTTTTCTTCCATATTATATAGCCCCCTTAACATATGTATATAAAATTATTTTTATTAACATTTATTTCTATATATGAAATTATATCCATGTTAATAAAAATAATATCACTATGAAAATTTATAATCAATATTATTAGGATTTAAGTTATAAAATTATATATATTATACTTAAATTTCTAAATTCTAATCCCAATGCAAGATCCTTCTTACTAGCATTTTTAAATGTAAATTTACTATCCAGCTTTATAAATGCAGACTTACTATTTATAAGTCTGCATTTTATGTCTAATGTTTTTATATTCATCCTTTAGCTTAGTAATTACTCTTTCTTCATCATATTTATTATACGGCCATATTCTAGTTTCTACCTTACATCTAATCCACTCAGCTTTTAAACATATTTGCACAAGCTCATCTATATCTCTATTTAGGCTTTCAATTTCATTTTCATAATTACTTACTATATAATCGCTTTTTTCAACTATATTATTTATTAATTGTAACTCATCGCTGTATGCAGATTTAACTTCATTTTTAAGTTCTAGTAAATTTAATAAATTTATATTATTTTTATTTTCAACATTCTTATAACTATTTGCCATAACCAAAAATTCCTTTAATATTTTTTTTTCACTTATCACATCTATAGCTTCATAAAATTTCGTTGTTATATCTTCATTTCTTTCTGCAGATTTTATTGCATTTTTACAATAATATATTAATAAATAACTATTAAGTGTAGCTTTTAATTCTTCTACTTTTAATATTAGCTCAATATCTAGTTTTCCTGTAAAATTCAAATGCATTTTAATCAACGATACTATTTTATCTAACTCTCTTCTATATTCAATCTTATTACTTCCATCTTTAGTTCTAATATATAAGTTAGTTATATTGCTTAGCTCTTTCAAGCTTGCAATATGCGTTCTTAATGTAGTTATCCATATGACTCTAAATCTTGTAATATTATTTATGTAAAGAGTTTTCTTGTTTTGAAATAAATTAAGCACTCCTGTTAAAAGAGTTATTAATATTCCCGTAAATGTAATTATATCTATTATTGCTATCTCCAGTTCTCCGATTCTCATAAAATTCTCCTAAGTTCCTTAGCTTATATTCTCTAGCTGTCTTTATATTTCATAAACAAACATAAAAAAGAACTAAGATTACAGTTCTCAGCCCTCGTTCTTGTGTTTATTTTATTCATTTTTTCCTCTTTTATTCTGTATTCTAAACATAAAATATTTTCTTTCATTAATATATATATTTCAAAAATGATTCTTCATGATAATTCTAAAAATATTGCAATAATTTTAGTTGCAATTGTGAATTGTGCAATGTGCGTTGCGCATTGTGAATTGCAACATATATATATTTTATTATAGATTAAATTTTAGTATCCTTTTATATGCCTCTGTAATAAACTATAATAAAGCAATTAACAAAAAGGTGGTAAAATGAATCCTTTATTAAGTATGATACTCAGTTCCCTTTTTAATGGAATGGGTGGCGGATTTAGAAATCCCATGATGCCTAACCAAAATGGTGGCAGTAATCCAAATCAAATGGGTGGTAATCCTTTATTGAACATGCTTATGGGTGGCATGGGTGGCGGCATGAACCCTATGAATGGAAATCCATTAATGAACATGTTGATGGGAAATATGGGCGGATCTAACGGTTCTCCATTTAATAATCCAAATAACAACTCTAACATGAATAATGCAAATAATATGAATAGCAATGGTCCAAATATGAATAATATGGGAAATATGAACGATATTAATTCCTTATTAAGTATGCTAATGGGAAATCAGGGCAATATGCCTATGAATAATATGAATAATATGAATAACATGATGAACAATATGAACAACAATTCAAATAGGCATTCCCATTCAAAAAAATAGTGGACATTCTAATAGGTAGCTTAAAATTTAGGCTACCTATTAAATTTTATAACAGTAAGCCTTTTCTATAAAAATATTCTAGATTTATATATTTTCAAATAATCACTTCAGAAATAATTATTATTTGTAATCTTTTTCACGAAAGATTAAGCTTCTCCATCTTGTCCCATTAAGCCTTCATCCATGGAGTATATCCACAGATTTTGTATATATCTAAAAAATTCTAAATTTTCTTAATTACCTCTTTACTTTTTAATAGTAATCGCTTACTATTAAATTAAAAGGGAGGTATTAAATATGGAGAATATTAATGTATTAAAAAGTGATTTCACAAGATTATTTGCAAAAGATGCTGAAAGTGTTTTCTTTTCACCTGGAAGAGTTAATTTAATTGGAGAACATACTGATTACAATGGAGGTAATGTCTTTCCTTGCGCTCTTACTATTGGAACTTATGCTTTAGTTAGACAAAGAGAAGATAAAAATGTATTAGTTAACTCTTTAAACTTTAAAGAATTAGGAATTTTAGAATTTAGTTTAGAGAATATGATATATGAAAAACAACATGATTGGGCCAATTATCCTAAAGGTGTAATTAAAACTTTTGAAGATCATGGTTATAATATTCCTAACGGATTTGAAATACTTTTCTATGGAAATATTCCAAATGGTTCTGGATTGTCCTCTTCTGCTTCAATAGAAGTTTTGATGGGAACTATATTAAATGATTTGTTCAATTTAAATATCGACATGGTTGATATAGTAAAAATGTGTCAAGAAGCTGAAAATAAATTTATCGGTGTAAACTGTGGAATAATGGATCAATTCGCTATTGGTATGGGAAAAGAAAATTGCGCAATTCTTTTAGATTGTAATACCTTAAAATATTCATACAGCACTATTGCTATGGATGGCTATAAGATAGTAATTGCTAATACTAATAAAAAACGTGGTCTAGCTGACTCTAAGTACAATGAAAGACGAAGTGAATGTGAAACTGCCTTAGCTGAAATACAGAAAGTTAAGAATATAAATGCTTTAGGTGAACTTACAGAAGAAGAATTTGAAGAAGTTAAATCTTGTATTTCAGATCCTATTAAAGCCAAAAGAGCAAAACATGCAGTATATGAAAATAGAAGAACATTAAAAGCTGTAAAAGCTCTAGAAGAAAATGATTTAACTCTATTCGGAAAACTCATGAATGATTCTCACATTTCTCTAAGAGATGATTATGAAGTTACTGGAATAGAGCTAGATACTTTAGTTTCTCTTGCTTGGGAGAGTGAAGGTGTAATTGGAGCTCGTATGACAGGCGCTGGTTTTGGAGGCTGCACAGTTAATATTGTTAAAGAAGACTGCATAGATTCATTTGTAGAAAAAGTTAAAGCTGAATATACAAGCAAAATCGGCTATGAACCCAGCTTCTATGTAGTTAGCATTTCAGATGGAACAAGAAAAATTGGATAAAATATTTACTACTTAAGATTTTATTAAGTTGATTATAAGAGAGATTTAGTTTAAATTTAAAGTGTAAGTCTTTAAACCAAATCAATAAAAATAAGGGAGATGTTAATATGTCAATATTAGTTTGTGGTGGTGCTGGATATATCGGCTCTCATACAGTTCATGAACTTATAAAACAAAATAAAGACGTAATAATAGTTGATAATTTACAATCAGGTCATATGAAAGCTGTGAATCCAAAAGCAAAATTTTATAAAGGTGATATAAGAGATTCTGAATTTTTAGATAAAGTTTTTTCTGAAAATAAAATTGATGCTATTATACATTTTGCTGCTAATTCTTTAGTTGGCGAAAGTATGGTAAAACCTCTACTATATTTCAATAATAATGTATATGGTATGCAAATATTACTTGAAAGCATGGTAAAACATGATATTAAGAATATAGTTTTTTCTTCAACTGCAGCAGTATATGGAGAACCAAAGAAAATTCCTATCTCTGAAGATGATGAAACAAATCCAACTAATACCTATGGTGAAACAAAGCTGACTATGGAAAAAATGATGAAATGGGTTAGCAAAGCTAACGGAATAAATTACGTTTCTTTAAGATACTTTAATGCAGCTGGTGCACTAGAAGATGGAAGCATCGGTGAGGATCACTCTCCTGAAAGTCACTTAATACCTCTAATACTTCAAGTTCCACTTGGAAAAAGAGAAGCTATAACTGTTTTTGGAGAAGATTATGATACTCCTGATGGTACTTGTATAAGAGATTATATTCATGTACTAGACTTAGCAGACGCACATATAAAAGCTGTTGAGTATCTACAAAGCGGAAATGAAAGTAACATCTTCAATCTAGGTAATGGAATTGGCTTTAGCGTTAAAGAAATGATTGATTCAGCTAAAGAAGCAACTAGTGAAGAAATTAAAGTTGTTGTGGGCGAAAGGCGTGCTGGTGATCCTGCAAGATTAATAGCTTCTAATGAAAAAGCTCAAAAGATTCTAGGCTGGACTCCTAAATATACTGATGTAAAAGCTATAATCAAAACAGCTTGGACATGGCACAAGAATAATCCTAACGGATATGATGACAAATAGTAAAATCATATAGAATTTTAAAATTTATCTTGGGAAACTAGAGCCAACCTAAAAACTTATATGGTTCAAGTTTCCGCCACCTAGACATAGAAAAAGATAAGTCTATGAAATAAACTAACATGGACTTATTTTTTAGATATGTCTTAGATTAATACCTTTTGTTAAAATTGAGGAGGTTTTAGCATGATAAATATAAATCATGAAATAAGTAGACTTATAAACTTTGCATTGAAAAAAAATCTTATAAATAATGATGATATAATTTACTCAACCAATATGATTCTTGGAGTATTAAACTTAAATGAATTTGAAGTTTGTGAAGTTGATGAAACTTTAGAAACTCCAACTCCTATCTTAGAAAATATCTTAGACTACGCATGTGAAAATAATTTAATAGAAAATACAGTAACTGAAAGAGACTTATTTGATACTTTAATTATGAACTGCGTAATGCCAAGACCTTCTGAGGTTATAAATAATTTTAATAATTTATATAATATATCTCCAACTAAAGCTACTGAGTACTATTATGATTTAAGCATTTCTTCTAACTATATTCGAAAAGATAGAATTGATAAGAACATAATCTGGAAAGCACCAACGGAATATGGAGACTTAGATATAACAATTAATTTATCAAAACCAGAAAAAGATCCTAGGGATATAGCAAAAGCTAAATTAATTAAATCTAGTTCATATCCTAAATGTTTATTATGTAAAGAAAATGAAGGATTTTATGGTCATATAAATCATCCTGCCAGACAGACTCATAGAATTATACCTTTGGATTTTGATAAACAAAAATATTTCTTGCAGTATTCCCCTTATACTTATTATAATGAGCATTGTATAATTCTAAATAGCGAACATATACCTATGAAAATTAATAAGGATACTTTTAGGAATTTATTGATTTTTACTGATATACTACCTCATTACTTTGCTGGATCTAACGCTGATTTACCTATAGTTGGAGGATCAATACTATCTCATGATCATTATCAAGGTGGTCACTACACATTTGCTATGGAAAAAGCTCCAATAGAAAAAAACTATTCTGTTAAAAATTATGAAGATGTTGAAATAGGTAGAGTCAAATGGCCTATGTCTGTTGTTAGGCTTTCAAGTAATGATAAAGATAAATTATTAGATTTAGCTGACCATATTTTAACCTCATGGAGAAGCTACTCAGATGAATCTGTAAACATATTAAGTCATACAATGGATGAACCGCATAATACTATTACTCCTATTGCAAGAAAAAGGAATAATAAATATGAAATAGATTTAGTCTTAAGGAATAATAGAACAAGTACTGAGCACCCTCTTGGTATTTTCCATCCTCATAGTGAAGTTCATCATATTAAAAAAGAAAATATAGGACTTATAGAAGTCATGGGACTTGCAGTTCTTCCTGCAAGATTAAAAGAAGAATTAAATGTCTTAAAGGAATACTTAATTAATAGAAAAGACAACATTTTAGATGATGAAATGGTGGCAAAACATTCTGATTGGTATAAATATCTTCTAGAAAAATACTCTAATATATCTCAAGAAAACGTTGATTCTATTCTAAAAGAAGAAGTTGGATTTAAATTCTTAGAAGTATTATGTCACTCTGGAGTATTTAAAAGAAATGAAAAAGGATTTGCTGCCTTTGATAAATTTATAAATATATTATAAGGTGGAATAATTATGAAATTAACCATAGTAGATGTAGCTAAAAAAGCTAATGTATCTGTTGCGACTGTTTCAAGGGTAATGAATGGTAATTATCCAGTGAAAGAAGAAACAAGAAAAAGAGTACTTGAAGTAATAGAAGAACTTAAATATATTCCTAATATGCAAGCACGTGAGCTTACTAAGCAGAAGTCAGCTACTATAGGTGTTGTTGTTCCTAGTATCAATAATATGTTTTTCCCAGAAGTTATAAACGGGATTGAAAGCAGCTTAAAAGCAAATAATTTGTCTTTAGTGCTAGCATGTAGTAATAATGATAGTGAAGAAGAAAAATTATGCGTTAACAATTTATTATCTAGGAATGTATCTGGCATAATAGTTATTGACCCAAATACAGAAAATATTAAATCTAAATTTTTTCATAATATTTCGAAACAAACTCCCATTGTTTTTGTTAATGGACATTCCGTGTCCACAAATATTTCATCTGTTGTAAATGATGAAGCTATGGGTGCAAGTATGGCTTTAAATTATTTATTAGAAAAAAATCACAAAGATATACTATTTGTTAGAGGAAAAGATAGTTATTCTTATGACGTAAAGGAAAAAGTTTATACAGAAATAATGGATGATTTAAATAATTTTAATCCACAAAATATTATCAACATAGGAAATGGAAATAGTAGTGAGACTGTTGATAACACTGTTAATATATTTCTAAATGTCCTTAAAGCATCTACTGCAACTGCAGTTCTTGCCTGCAATGACCTTATGGCTGTTGGTGTACTTAACGCTTGCAAAAAACTAAATATAGATGTACCAGATAAATTATCTATTATGGGATTCGATAATATAGATTTGAGTAAATTTGTAGAACCTAAGTTAACTACTATAGATCAAAACATGTTTCTTCTTGGCTCAAATGCAGCAACACTGCTATTAGAAAAAATAGAATGTGATAATTCTTGCAGCAAGAGAATTATTCTTATGAATACTTTAATTGAGCGCGATACTGTAACCTCTATTTAATATATTTATTAAAATAAATAATGCATTTGTTATAGTTACTGATTATTTTTAATGTAACATATACCAAAGCATTATTTTTTTAATTTAATCATAAATAAGTTTTTAATTCAATTCTATTTACATAGAATTTACTCTTACATACGGAATTCAACTTTTTATTTTAGTTTTTTTATCAAAACTTTAAAATGAATCCATTGCCACAGAACATATATTCGTATATAATATTTTTAACGAATATATGTTCTTTTTCTATTTGTATATGTTTTAAATAATATGATTCAATAATTATAAAATTATCTATTTTTTTATTATCTTATATTTTAAAATAAACTTCGATGAATTAATTTTTTAGAGCGTGTACATTTTATGATAATTAATTTAACTTTAAAATTCTATTCCCTACGTGCTTAGTTAATGCAAAAATACAAAAACTAAATTCCAATATACCATTCAAGTTTTGTCAGAGCATATATTTTAATTTTAAAGTTTCATTTTATAAGGAAGTGTAATCAAAATGGATTTAATGGAAAAATTAAAAATATTATCTAATGCCGCAAAATATGATGTCTCTTGTTCATCTTCTGGCTCAAAGAGACAGAATGCTAAAAATGGAATAGGAAATGCTTCAGAAGCTGGTATTTGTCACAGCTTTACTCCTGATGGACGTTGCATTTCTCTTCTTAAAATATTATTTTCAAATGATTGTATTTTTGATTGTAAATATTGCATTAATGGATCATCTGGAGATTTTTTAAGAGTAACCTTTACTCCTGATGAAATATGCAGTCTTGCTATTAATTTTTACAGGCGTAATTATATAGAGGGTCTCTTCTTAAGTTCTGCTGTTATTTATAATCCTAATTATACTATGGAACTTCTACTCAAAACTGTGAAAAAACTTCGAATGGAAAATAAATTTAATGGCTATATTCATCTAAAAGCTATACCTGGAGCTGATAATGCTTTAATTGAGGAAGCTGGAAAGTATGTAGATAGAATGAGCGTTAATATAGAACTTCCTTCTAGCAATAGTCTTAAACTTTTAGCACCTCAAAAAAGTAAAGAAAAAATTTTACAACCTATGAAAACTATAAAAAATTCAATAATTAATTATAGCGAAATGAAAAAAAGCATAAAAAGTACACCATTGTTTGTACCAGGTGGTCAAAGTACTCAATTAATTGTTGGCGCAACTCCTGAAAGTGATGGAAAAATCCTTAAACTCTCTGAAGCTCTTTACAATAAATATAGTCTAAAGAGAGTGTACTACTCTGCTTATGTCCCTGTAATTAAGGACAATAACCTGCTTCCTGACATTACGCATCCACCAATGCTTAGAGAACATAGACTTTATCAAGCCGATTGGCTTCTTAGATATTATGGATTTAAAGCTAATGAGCTCTTGAAGAATGATGATGATAACTTTGATTTAAATTTTGACCCAAAAACATATTGGGCATTATCCAATTTAAATGAATTTCCTGTTGAAATTAACAAAGTTTCTTATGAAAAGCTATTACGAGTGCCCGGTATAGGTGTTACTTCTGCTAAAAAGATTTTAAAAATAAGAAGAGTTCATAATTTAACCTTTGATGATTTGAGAAATTTAAGAGTTGTTCTTAAAAGAGCTAAATATTTTATTACCTGTAACGGAAAATATCATGGAGATGTTCTTTTTGATACTATTAAAATAAAGAATAAACTTCTAGAACAAGATATTTCTAAAAGCAATAGTATAAATCCTAATCAAATATCGTTTTTTGATAATATTTCATTTAATGATGTAAAACTTCCTTCTGGAATTATATTACCAAAAGATAATATTTCTTTATCACATATATCACCTATAAAAAATGAAAACTCTTTAAATAATATAATTCCTAAATCAAATATATTAACATTAGGTGATAAAATTACTTCTTTAACTGGAGAGTTTTGATTATGAAAATATATTTATATGATGATACCTTTGAAGGCCTATTAACTTCCATATATGATGCTTTTTACTCAAACGGATCACCTCCAACATCTATATATGGAAAAAGCCAGACAAATACTCCCCTTTTACTAGGGAATATAGTTGAAATTTCTACTGATATTAATAAGTTCAAAAAAGTAAAAAATGCCATTATAAATAAAATTAACTTCCTCTCATTAAAAAAAATATACTTTGCATTTTTAAGTAATTATGAGGACAAAGGAATAATAATATTTAATTATTTAAAGGTAGCCTTTAAACTCGGACCAGATGTTCACGATTTTTTAAATGTAGATGTAATAAGACTTGTAGATAACATTACAAAAAAAGTTTTAAATGAATGTCATAGATTTGAAGGATTTATTAGATTTAATCAAATAGAAGAGAAACTTTTATACTCTTCTATTGAACCAGATAATGACATTTTAGAGATTATTGGAGATCATTTTAAAAATAGATTTCCTAGGGAATATTTTATTATAAACGATATTTCTAGACAAAAGGCTTTAATATATAATACAAATTTTTATGAAATAATAGATATGGATATGGAAACTTATGAAAAACTAAAATTTCACAACGATGAATATACAGACCTTTGGAAAACGTATTTTAAAGCTACTACTATAGAAGAGCGAAAAAATCTTAAACTTCAATGTAGAATGATGCCTAAAAGATATTGGAAGCACATACTAGAAACCAAAATATAATTTACATTCTGCATAAGGTAAGTATTGCTAATCGGGTGAAATATAAAAATACTTGCAAGTATTGAGGACAATTTAATTTTACTGCCCAAAAGACGAAATGGAATATATGTGTTTGCTCCGGTTCCCTGAAGATTTTACTGGGTAATTCTACAATTATAAGTTGCATCCAAAGTGCTTGCTTCAAAGACGACGCTTTGAACAAGCACATTTGGAACAACTTATAATCTAGAATTACAGCCAGCAAAATCTTCTTATGAACACTGTGCAAAAACATATATTCCATTTCTAATTTAGTAGTAAATTAAAGTAAATCTATACTCAAGCAAATATTTTTATATTTCTATTGTTAGCAAATTAATCATATGAAAGAACACACTCAAAACACCCTAATTATCCCATGCCAGGCAAGGAATTCTGCCCACCGCATATAGGATAGGTAATTTTTACTCCTACATATCGTTCAATGTTTAATTCTAAAATTATCGAGTATTTATTAACACTATAGATTTGATAACTCATACAAATAAGTTACTAAATCGCAATCCACCATATTGATTTCTAAGTATTCGCGCCTAGATATAGAAAGAACCTAAATTAAAGCTTATATTTTCAATTACAATACACACTAGAAAGGAAGGTCATGCTTTTGTGGAAGTGTTGCATTGAGTATTTAACTGTAGATATTTCCTTAGCAGAAGTTGTTTCATTTATTGCTTGTCACGAGCTTGCCTCGGGATCATGCAGAAATGATGCAACTTCTTCTATTGGAAATTCGCAATTAAATACTCTAGCAACCTGGAATAAATGCATGACCTTCCTTTCGGTATTTACATATATAACTTTAAGTTCACTCTAGATATCTAGCGTTTCGCCATACCTTTAGTTTGCGTCTTTAATATCTCCATTTACTATAATTTCTAATTCTCCAGTTTCAGGACTCATAATGAGACCATGTACCCTTACGTCGTTAGGTAAAAGAGGATGATCTTTTATCATTTTAACACTTTCTTTTATTGATTCCTCAACAGATTCAAAACCATGAAGCCATCTCTCAACGTTAACTCCTGCGTTATTTAAAGTAGAGAGCGTTTCTTCCTTAATTCCTCTATCTAACATTTTATCAACAAGTTTTTTTGTGTTTAAATTACTCATCCCACAACCATGATGTCCTATTACAAAAACATCTTCTGCTCCAAATTCATATACTGCAACTAATATACTTCTCATTACGCCACCAAATGGGTGCATAACTGTTGCTCCTGCATCTTTTATTATTTTTGCATCCCCATTTTTGATATTCATAGCTTTAGGCAACAATTCTGTTAATCTTGTATCCATACATGATAATATCGCCATCTTTTTCTTAGGTATCTTAGTTGTTACATATTCCTGATAATCTTTGTTCCCCACAAAACTTTCATTATACTTTATTATTTCTTCTAATTTACTCATTTTAGCCCCACTCCTCGTAAATCTAATAATATAATACGTTTTTTTTATTAACTTAATATTAAGTTAACTTGGTTTGATTGTAAAGTTATTTTATATATCTTTTAATTCTTACTTACCCATGTATTCATGATAAGGCAAGCGAATTGAAACTCCTGTCTGATCAAATTTATATTCTGTGTCATAAAGCGGGTTTTTATTAGAAACCAAATTAATTCCAACACTGTAGAGGGCTTTAGCTAATTCATAAGGATCCTGTAGAACAGACCCTGTCATTATTCCTTGTTTAATTAATTCCTGTGCTTCTGGTATTGCATCAACGCCTACCACCGCTATATTAGGAGTCTTACCGCCCTTATTATAGCCATATTCTTGCAATGCTTTAATTGCACCTATAGCCATAGAATCATTATTCGCAATTATAGCCTCAATTTTATTTCCATACTGCAAAAGCAATGTTTTAGTAACATTCCTAGCTTCTTCCTCATTCCAATCACAAACCCTTAATGCAACTTCTTGAGTCTTTATCCCTGAATTATTAATTTTTAATATAGAGTATTTTGTTCTTTTAATTGCCTCTAAATTATTTTGTTCCCCCATTAACATGACATATTGAAGTATATCATCTTTATTTTTATCCATTGCGGTTTTATTTTTATTCCATGCATTTATAATAACTTTTCCTTGTAATAATCCGGCTTCCTCAGCCTCTGTTCCTATATAGCAAGCTTTATTATAAGATCTTACAGAATCTATCGCAACTGGTTCCCTATTAAATAGAATTACTGGAATATTAATTCCTTTTACTTTATTAATAACCGACTGCGTACTCGTTGTCTTGACTAGATTTATCAACAAAAGATCAACATCTTGCTTTTCAATTAAATTATCAATATCTTTATCCTGTATAGATTGATCATTCTTCCCATCATAAAAAATAAATTCAATATTTCCTTGGTTCTCTTTTTGTATTTTTTCTAGATTTTCACGAACTAAAGAAATATAAGCGTCATCAAATCTATATAATAGTACAGCTGCTTTAATAGGCTTTCCTTCAGCAATTCTTGAACTCGCCATAATATTACTTTGATTAATACTTATTAGCACAGCTGCTGCAATCATGATAATAATTATGGTAGTTATTTTTTTAGTCATCTTATGTTAATCCTCCATATTTTTTATTATAAGTTATTTAATCAGCTTAATTAGATATTATCATTACTTATATATCCTTTGTAAGGAATACGTACTGAAACTCCTGTATCATCAAACTTATACGAAGTTCCATCAAGTGGAGGTCTACCATTAACCAAATTCATTCCTATAAGATAAGTCGCTTCTGCCATGCTAGCTGCATCTTGAGGAACAGATCCAGTCATAATTCCTTGATTAATGAGCTGTATCGCTTTCGGTATCCCATCTACACCAACAATTGGTATTGTCCTATTTTTATCTCCACTATTATATCCATACTTTTGCAATGCCTCAATTGCACCTATTGCCATAGCATCATTATTAGAAATTATAACTTCAATTTTATTTGCATTCGATAAGAATAATGCCTCAATAGCATCTTTAGCTAAATTTTCTTCCCAATTACAAACTCTCAAAGCAATTTCTTCCGTCTTAATTCCTGCATCATTGATTGATAAAACAGAATATTTTGTTCTTCCAATTGCCTCTAAGTTGTCGCGTGGTCCCATTAGCATAACATATTGCATTATATTATCTCCATTTTTATCAATAATTTTTTTATCTTTATTCCATAAGTTGGCGAGAATCTCTCCTTGCAGTATTCCTGCTTCTGCTGGATTTGTTCCAACAAAATAAGCTTTGCCATAGGATTTTACGGGTTCCATATTTAGTGGTTCTATATTGAATAAACCTAACGGTACATTTTTTTCTTTAACTCTATCTACAATTGTCCCTACTCCTGTTGGATCTACTAGATTCAGTAATATAATATCTGCATTTCCTGCATTAAGTATTGAATTAACATTTCTGTTTTGTAGTGATTGATCATTCTTGCAGTCATAAAAAGTAAATTCAATATTACCCGGATTATTTTTCTGAATTTCTTCAAAACTTTGCTTAAGTAAAACTGTGTATGGGTCATCTAAAGTATGTAATAATACGCTTGCTCTTACTGGCCTTCCTTCAGCAATTGTTAATTTAGAATCAGCAGCTACTTTATTAAAATTTAGTAGCAAATTTGTTATCATAATTATAGTAGTACCTAATACTAATATCTTTTTAGAATTTCTCATTTTTATCCTCCGCTGATTTATCAAATAGCTTCCTGCTCTTCCTGGCATCTCGATACTTAAGTTTCCTACGAAAATAAAATTATTTTCATAATACTTTGCAAAGACTTTGCCTTCATAGTCATTTTCTATATATAAAAAACACATTAAATTTAATATTTATTTCTTAAATCATTTATTTTATTATGTGTGTAATAAATAACTTTATACTGGTATAAGGCATATTGAATATAATCTAACTATAAATATAGATTCTGATTATAAAAATTTATAAAAATAGAAGTATGCTTATACAAAAAAGGAAGTAAATCGAAAAAGACTTACTTCTTTTTTTGTAATAAATATACTTCTACATTATTCATACATAATATATAATTTTATTTATTTTCTATATATAAATCAACATTATCACTGGTAACCTCTGCGTGTGGAGTCCTAATATACTTTCCTTTCTCAAGTCCCTCTATGGAATTTACATTTCCATGAGAAGCTAATGTATATGCAAGATCGAAGATCGCATTTGCCTGTTTTTTCGAATCGTTTAAAATAGTTCCTATCATAGATCCATTTTTCACTGCCTCTAACGCTTTAGGAAGCCCATCAATCCCTACAACTAGTGGTTTTTTACCGCCTATATTAGCATCATTTATTGCATTTATTGCTCCAAGTGCCATTTCATCATTATTACTAAATACAACTTCTATTTTATCTCCAAAACTTTTAATCCATTGAGACATCTTTGTTGTTGCCTGAGCACTTTGCCAATTTGCCGTATCATCAGCTAATTTCTCTAATTCAATTCCATTTTGAGTTATAGTTTTAATGCAATATTCCGTTCTAATTAAAGAATCTTGGTGTCCCTGCTCTCCTTCAAGCATTACATATTGGATTTTGCCATCTCCATTTTTATCTACCATTCTATTGTCTTTTTTATAGGCATTTATAATTATATTTGCTTGCATCTCACCTGATTGTTGCGCATCTGCTCCAACGTAATAGAGCTTATTCCATCTTTCCATATCTTCCTCTACTGGTTCACGATTAAAGAAAACAATTGGAATATTAGCTGATTTTGCTTTATCAATAATCATAGATGCCGCTGTACGATCAACCATATTTACACATATAACATCGTAATTCTGCGCAACAAATTTATCTACTTGATTACTCTGGTTAATCAAATTTCCTTTTGCATCTGCAACATTAACAATTATTTTATATTTACCTTGAGTTTCTTTCTCTTTCGCTATATCTTCAATATTATTCGCAATTTCTGATATAAACGCATCATCTTGTTTATATAAGGTCACACCTATTTTTATTTCTTTAATATCATTACTATAATTTCCTGTTTTTACATTTGCACTACAAGATGATAACACATTAAAAATTGAAACTACTGTTAAAAGCCCTGATAATTTCTTAATTAATCTCACTACAATCCCTCCACCATATGATTCCATCAAGCACCACAATACATTTATACAAAAGTTCATCCTTTCATTTATGGTGCTTATCTAACAAATGGGAATAATAATCTTTGATTTTCTTCCGAATACATATTTTTTGTATTTATAACTGTTGAAGAGATAATGTTATTGGGCATATCTTTTTTATTAATCTTATATACTGCTGATTTTATACTTAGATATCCTACATTAAATTCATTTTGAATAGCTGTTGCACTAATAACCTTATCTTCTAAAAAAGAAAGAATTTTGCTTGTACTTCCTGTCCCATATATCTCTATTGATGCTTTTTCTTTGTTAATACCCATTACATCCTTTTTAGCTTGAGAAACATTCTCTAATAATCCTGCATCAAATGTAACCACAACATCAATATTATTGTTCTCTAACAAACTTTTAGCTTGATTATAATAAGTAGTCTGCTTATCTTCTGAAAAATCCCAAAATGTACATTTGTTATCTGTTCGATTCATAACACTCATGAATCCATTATATCGTTCCTTTACACTGCTGCACTCTAAGTTGTTTTTGATTATTAAAATATTCTTGTTCATATCTCCGTTCTTTATTAATTCTTCCCCCAAGCTAGATCCAAGCTTATAGTTATCACAAGAAATACTAGGCTGAGCATGTTCTGATTTTATAGTAGAATCAAATAATATAATTGGTATCTTTTTTCTAGCATTTTCTATTGGTTCTGCCATTTTCTCGTAATCTGCAGGCGATATAATTATTGCATCTGCCTTATTTTTTATCTCTCGTTCTATAAGTTCTTTCTGCTCGTCAATATTATTATCTTCCGACAAAGTAACAAAACTTACATTAACATTCATTTCTGAAGCTGCCTGCTCTATCCCCTGTCTCATTATCATTAAGCTTTCACTGTTTCTTCCTCTAGTTATAATTGATATGTTGTATATCCTTATATCTTTTTCATGCCACAATGTATTATTTAAGAAAAGTAAGAAAGATAATATTAATAGCAAAAATAAAGTAATAAAAATTTGCTTCCTTTTTCTCTTCACTATTTATCTTCCTCCCTCTTTCTAATTTCATAAAAGTCCACACATGGCATATGAATACGAACTGTTGTCCCTTCATCTGGCTCGCTATAAATTTCGAGTCCATATCTCTTTCCAAAATATAGTTGTATTCTTTCATTAACATTCTTCAATCCTATACCAGAGCTCTTCTTTTCAATCTTGCTTTCACCTGTTAAAAGGCTATTTGCAACATCTTGAAGCATTCCAAGTCCGTTATCTACAACATCAATATATAACTCATTATCTTTTGCATATGCCTTTACTAAAATCTCACCATCTCCCCCCATAAATTCCATACCATGATAAATTGCATTTTCAATTAGCGGTTGAATAATTAATTTAATACTTCCATAATTAAGAACTTTCTCATCAACTTCAATATTATATGTGAATTTATTTTTATACCGTATATTTTGTATGGTCAAATAATTTCGTGCATGCTCAATTTCATCTCTCACTGTTATTATATTTTTGCCTTTACTTAAGCTTATTCTAAAAAGTTTTGCTAACGCAGTTACCATAATTATTGCGCCATCATAATTTTCATTTTCTATCATCCATATGATTGAGTCCAATGTGTTATATAAAAAATGGGGATTAATTTGTGCCTGAAGAGCATTAAGCTCACTTTTTCTTTTTGATTCTTGTTCAATCATTATGTTGTCCATAAGTGTATGCATTTGGTTAACCATAGAACGAATTGCTTTCCCTAAATGCTGAACTTCATATGATCCGCTTATCGAAATATCTACATCTTTTACTCCATTTTCCAATTTCTTCACACACTTTTCTAACAATCGTATTGGGTTAGCTATTCTCGAAGAAACAAACATATTAAGAAATACAAGTATAAAGATGGCGAAAGACATAATGAACACAGCAAATATACTCATTTGGTAATAATCCGAAGTAATATCTAACATTGGTGTAATTCCAACAATTTTCCACCCAGTGTATCCAACAGTTTTAACTGTAACTAATCTTTTTTCTCCTCTGAAAGTTTCTATATGATTTCCATCATCATAAGCTGCTTCAATTTTATTATTTTCATCTATTAAATCTGAATAAATCAATTGCTGCCTAGGATGATAAATAATTTCGCCTTCTCTATCAACTAAATAAACATATCCTGACTTTCCTATATTTGCATTTTTACATATCTGCTCTATTCCACTAAAATTTATATCAACTAACAATACTCCAGATGTTGTTTTCTTATTATTAGTAAGTTCAATAGCCCTACTTAATGATACGACCCAACGATATTTATAATCTGGATCTACAAATAAATTTTGAACATGAGGTGTTGAAAAATGTAAATTTTCTTTCTTATCTATCGCTTTAGTAAACCAATCACTCACTCGTGGATCAATAGAGCTTTTTAATTGTTTTACAGGAGATGCCGCTATAACTTCCCCATCTTGCGAAAAGGCACATATGCTTATAAGTGAATCTTTATTTGTTTCATACAATAAGTCCATTTCTTTATCTATGGTATCTGTAGCCAAATCTTTCTTCTTAATTACATTGTAATAAGTGGTATCAGACACTTTCATCATATTCCTCAGATAAGAATCTAAATTCAAATTTACTTGATCTAACATAGATTTATTATGCTCAGATACCATTTCTTCAGTGGAAGTTATAAAACGAAAATATAAAGCCCCTCCAACAGTAACCATTCCTATAACTGCTATTACGGTAAAAGAAATTGATATTATATGTTGTATACTTCCGCTGTTAACGTAATTTATTGTCTTCTGTATTTTTCTCTTAAACAAATTAAGCATAGTAAATCAACTCAATTCTTTCTATACTTTGATGGAGATACTCCAAACTGTTTCTTAAAAACATAACTAAAATAATTAGCTTCTGGATATCCAACTTTTTCCGCTATCATGTATGTCTTATCATCTGTTGTATTCAAAAGTTTAACAGCTTCTTCTAAACGTGTTGCTGTGAGATAATTTACGAAGCTTGTTCCTGTTTCCTTCTTAAACATTGTAGAAAAATATGTTGGACTAACATGCAATTTAGAACATAATTTTTCTACTGAAACATCATAATCACTATAATTTTCTTTTATATATTGTTTTGCTTTTTCAATAAGCATCATAGATGAATTGATTCGCTCTCTTTTAATATAACTATTTATCCTAATAGCTTTTTCTATAATCCATTTTTTGACTTCATGAATAGAATTAAAGGATTCTAAATAACTGTATGCATTAAAATTTTCACCAAAAATTTCTTCTATATCAAATGCATATGTTTGAACCAGTTTTAAAAGTGATGTCATAATTTCCATAAGATAAATTCTATATTGATTAAAAGGCAATAATAAATCTTCTGTTTTCTTAAACAAACTATCAATTGCCTCTGAAATTTCATCCTCTGAAGAAATTTTTATTGCATTTAACATTGATCGTTCTTCTTTCTCATCAAGTTGTAGCTGGATTGAATTATCTGGCTCTACATCATCAATATAAATAGCCTTTCCAGCTCCTAATATAAATCTATAATCTAATGCATTTTGTGCAGTTCTATATGAAAAACGTATTTGCGAAGGATTACTATAAACATACCCTATTCCGGCAGATATTGTTAACCCCATAATTCTCTTATAAACCTTACAAACCTCATTTATGCCTTTTATAAATAATAATATATCTTCCTTTTTTTCAAAGTTACCCATAACTATTACCATGCCAGAATAAATAAAGCTAATAAATTTACAATACTTACCCATATTTTCATCTACAATTTTCTTAATAGAAATTGGTGTAAGTGCTGATTCCTTTTGCCCTGAAAAACTATTTAAGTTTTCTTCAAAGGATAGTGTGCCATCTGCCTGAATAATCCCTACTGTTAAATACTTATACTTGAAGTCTATTCCCAGCTCCTCCATTTGTTCATGCCATTGTTCTTCATTTATCCTGCCTTCAATTGCACCAACTAAAAATTGTTCTCTAATTACTGGCAGACTTTTAATATAATGCTTATAAAGTGTTTCTAAATTTCTTTTTTCATTATATTCACGATCAAGCTGTTCTTTTAACCTCACTAAAACTTCTATAAGTTCTGCGGAGTTAATCGGTTTCAAAACATATTCAACTACATTTATCTTTATTGCTTTATGAGCATACTCAAAATCATCACATCCTGAAAATACAATAATTTTTGTAGATGGCATTAATTCTACCAACTTCTTTCCTAGTTCCAACCCATCCATAAATGGCATTTTAATATCCGTCATTATAACATCTGGTTGTAGTTTTTCTGCTTTTTCTAAGGCATCTTGTCCATTCTCAGCATCACCAACAACTATAAATCCATTGTATTCCCAATCAATCTTTTTTATAATTCCAAGACGTATCTCTTCTTCATCATCCACAATCATAATTCTATATAAATTCATTTAACTACCTCCGATAGATGGATTATTTAATAAGACACATGAAAATAAATAACAATTAGAACTGCCATGAATATTTTTTATTAGCCAAGGAGACAAATTACTCTCATATCAGGTCTATTAGGGCACTTTGGCAATAAAATATGATTAAAAAATACTGACAGATAGATTTGTTATTTTTTGATTATGCCTAAATACTATTATACATTATGTATTAAATTATTACTAGCACGAGTACCAAATACGCCCAAATCATTTATTATTTAGAAAATAAATAAAATACAGGCAAATCTCTAGCTAAAAAACTAATGATTTACCTGCATTTTATTTATTCAATAATTATTTTCTTCTGTATTTTGCCATATCTATTGCAACTGCAACTGCTATTATGATACCTTTTATAACTTGTTGCCACATAGGACTTACAGCTATAAATTGTAATCCATATTGGATAACGGTAAAGATTAGAACACCACTTACTATTCCACCAACTTTACCAACACCACCATTTAATGAAACACCACCTACAACGCACGCTGCGATTGCATCAAGCTCATAACCATTACCATAGTTATTTGTTGCACCAGCTGTTCTAGCTGCTTCAAGTACACCACCAACACCATATAAAAGTGATGCAAATATGAATATACCCATAATAGTTGCAAATACATTTACTCCAGAAACTACTGCTGCTTCACGGTTACCACCAATAGCATATACATTCTTACCGAATACAGTTTTATTTAAAATAAACCAAACTAGAATTATAAATACTACAGCAATTGGAACTAGAATTGATATTCCTGGGAAACTTCCAATTTGAAATAATTTTGTTTGTCCAAGATCTATAAAGTCTTGACGAATACCACCAATAGGTTGTGATTTGTTTGGAGGTAAATCAAAGTATAGAGATGTTACACCATATACTATAACTTGAGATGCCAATGTTGCAATAAATGGATGCATATCATATTTTGCAACTAAGAAACCATTAAGAACTCCAAATATAGCACATCCAACTATTGCTAATAGTATTGGAATAATAACTGCCAATTGCGGCATATTAGGGAAGAACCTATTTGCATAATCAGGGTTTTGCAACATTGAAGTTGATATTACAGCTGCAAGACCTACCATACGTCCTGCTGATAAATCTGTACCTGCAATTAATAATGTAAAACATATTCCTAAAGCAACAATCATTTTTGTTGATGACTGTGTTAAAATATCTAAGAATACAGCATATTGCATAAAACGTGGTTGAATTATCATAATTACAACTACTAGTAATAATAATGCTATAATAATCGCATTATCTGTAAAGAAATGTTTTACAGTCTTTGATGAAAAAATAACATCCATATCTGCATTCTTCTTATCAAAAAACTGTTTTGCGCCATAAATAAGTAATGCTATACCAACTCCACCTACATAAATTGGTAAATCATAAAATACACTTGGATCTAAAATAAAATTAAAAACAATTCCTAAAGCCACCAAAAAAGCACCAATACCTAAAAATATTTTTCCAAAGCCTTTTCGTGAAACTATCTTCTCTCCACTCATATTACATACCTCACTTTCTTTCTCTCCTACCAAAATCATTTGTTATAAAAATTCATTTACCCAATACCTAGCATCCGTACATTTTTACCTCTTTATAAGTAAGATAAAATAACGACTGCACACTCATGGACATTGTGCCCACTTGAGGACATAAGTTCAACTAAAATTCATCTATGGATTAACCCTACCTGAATCAAGTCTCACTCGACAAAGGAGATATTTCTTATTGCATAAATTTTGTAGCAAGATTCATAACTTTTACTGAATCTGCTTCACTTTGATCTAAAATTCCAGTAACCTTACCTTCACACATAACCATAACTCTATCTGACATACCAAGCAATTCCGGCATTTCAGAAGAAATCATAATAATTGACTTACCTTTCTTAACCAATTCATGCATGATCGTATAGATTTCATACTTAGCTCCAACATCAATACCTCTTGTAGGCTCATCCAATATAAGAATATCTGGATTTGTAAGAAGCCAACGTGCAATTAAAACTTTTTGTTGATTTCCCCCTGAGAGATTTTGAATCAATTGTTCCATACTTGGTGTTTTAGTTCTAAGTTCTTGATTTGACTGCTTTGCAGCTTTATATCTTCTTGCTTCTTGCAAGACTCCTGCTTTAGCATATTCTTTCTGACTTGCAATTACAGTATTATCTAGTACTGAAAGAATACCAAATATTCCAGTAGCACGTCTTTCTTCTGTTAACAGTGCAAAACCATACTCTTTTGCATCTTTAGGGATTTTTATTTTTATAATCTTCCCATCCTTTTCTACAGTACCAGAGGCTACTTCACGAAGTCCAAATAAAGCTTCGACTAATTCTGTACGTTGTGCCCCAACAAGACCACCTATTCCCAGTATTTCACCCTTATGCAAATCAAAGCTTACATTTTGGAATGATTTTTTAATTGGAGAACAAAGATTTTCTACCCTTAATACAACATCTTTACTTGGTGTATATTCTCTTGGTGGAAATCTATTAGTCATATCACGACCAACCATACGATTTATAATTAAGTCTGTTGTAAGGTCTTTAGCATCCCAAGTTCCTACATACTGACCATCTCTCATAATTGTTACTTCATCTGATATCTTAAGAATTTCCTCCATTTTATGGGATATGTATATAATTGCACAGCCCTTATTTTGAAGTTGTTTTATTATCTTAAATAAATGCTTAGTTTCATTTTCTGTTAATGATGAAGTCGGTTCATCCATAATAATAATTTTAGAATTATAGCTAACAGCCTTTGCTATTTCAACTAATTGAAGATTAGATGGTGAAAGTGTTCCCGCTAATGCTTCAGGATTTATATCTAACTCAATTTCTTCAAATAATTCCTTTGTTTTTTTAATCATAGTTTTCTTATCAACAGCAATTCCTTTCATTGGAAATCTGCCAAGCCAAATGTTTTCCATAACTGGACGGAAACGAATTGGGTGCAATTCTTGATGTATCATTGATACACCTAAATCCAATGCTTGTTTTGAAGTATTTATCTCCATTTTCTTTCCATCTAATATGATCTCTCCACCATCTTCATGATAAATACCAAATAGACATTTCATTAGGGTTGATTTTCCAGCACCATTTTCTCCCATTAATGCATGGACACTTCCCTTGCGAACCTTCAATGTTACACCATCTAATGCTTTTACTCCTGGAAATACCTTTGTTATGTTATTCATCTCCAGTACATATTCACCCATACAAGCATCCTCCTTTTTTAAATAATAATTCAGGGATGGGGATTTTTTATAATCTCGCATCCCTGACAATTTCTATGTCAGATATATCTTATTTTAAATAATCCTTGTAGTTATCTTGAGTAACTTTTACATAGTCAATCCATACATATTTTCCATCAGTTACATCAAATCCAATATTTTCCTTATTGATTTCTTTACCTTGAGCAGCTGCTATAGCTATATTAACTGTAGCTTTACCTTGGTTTTCTGCATCATTTAGAACTGTTCCAAGAAGTGATCCTTCTTTCATAGCTTGTAATGCTGGTGCTGTTGCATCAACTCCAACTACTGGAATATATTTAGATGCATCACCTTTGTTATATCCTTCAGCTTTTAATGCTTCTACTGCACCAAGAGCCATATCATCATTGTTACAAAGAACTGCTTCTATCTTATCAACACCTTGACCTGTCATAAATGCTTTCATAAGGTCAGTAGCTTTTGCCTTGTCCCACATTGCTGTATCAGCAGCAAGTTTTTGAGTTTTTAATCCTGCAGCTTCAATAGCTTTTATAGAATATTCTGTACGAAGAGTAGCGTCTTGATGTCCTGGTTCTCCTTGAAGCATTACGTATTGTACAACTCCATCATGATTTTTATCTGCTTCTGGATGTGCTTTGAAGTAATCAGCTATAATTTGACCTGATAAAGTTCCTGATTGTTCTGCATGTGCACCTACATACCAAACCTTATCATAACTATCCATATCTGCTTTTTCTGGTTCACGGTTTAAAAATACGATTGGAAGTTTCTTAGCTTTTGCTTTTTCAATGATAGGACCTGCTGCAGTTCTATCAACTGGGTTTATTGCTAAAGCGTTTACACCCTTTGTAATAAATGTATCAACTTGCTCATTTTGAGTAGGTTGTTTATTTTGTGAATCCACTAGTTCAATAGTTGATCCTTTTTCCTTAGCTTCACCTTCCATAGCAGTACGAACTCCTGTCATGAAAGTATCATCAAATTTATATATTGCAGAACCAATTAAAGTATTTGAAGATTTAGTACTTGTTTGTGCATCCCCTCCAGAACTTGCACTCTTATTTGCTCCACATCCTGCCATTGTTGCAACCATAGCTGCTGACATTACAATTGTTAATAGACTCTTAAACCTTTTCATTTTTACCCCTCCATATTCTTATCTAAATCCTAAAACAAAGACTCAAATTTGTTCTTCGTTTACATTACTAATTATAGGGATTTTATCATTTAGTCTCCATACGAAATTCTTCACTTTTTTATCGAATTTCTTAGATGTTATAGATAAACTAACTATAATCTATACTTATGCGTATACCACACTGAAATGAATAATATGCTTTTGTTCCAGTTTCTAGGTAATTATGATGGGTGATTCTAAGGCTATAAAGTTGCACCCAAAGTGCTGGCCTCAAACAACAAGCGCTCACAGAGAAAGTTCTGCTTACCAAATGTAAAATTTGGAGCATCACTTTTCGATTCTCACTTTTTGAACTAGCACATTTGGAACAACTTATAGCCAAAGAATCACATCCATCAAAATTACCAATGAAACATTCCACAAAAGTATATTACCCATTTCTAGTTTTGATATATTTCATAGCATAACTCTAACTTATAATCGGTTTATCTATAATTAAAGATTTATAATATTAGTGCTATTTAAAGAATTAGCACGCCTCCTTTTCTTCATCTAAAAATCTATTATGACACATGTTCAATCAATATATGAAATATAGGAATTAAAAATACAAGTTAATTTTATTCTCATAAAAATATAAAAAGAGGATATAAATTCAAAACTTATATCCTCCATAAATTATATGTATTATTATATTTCTATCAATGAAATTTGTATAAAAATAAAATCATTATTTCTTTCTTACATCTTCACGTTTAAATTTTAAACTTTTGTACCATTTCATTAAGTCTTTGGGCGAGCTCTGCCTGACTATGTGCTGTTAGCGCAACTTGCTCTATGGCTTTAGTTGTCTCATCCATACTTTCTTTGATTGTAGCTACTTCTTCACTAGACTTTTGAGTAGTTTGTGCCATATCTTGTACAACTTCACTAACCTGGCCTACAGTAGCTGTTATCTCTTCTGACATAGCTGCAATTTCCTCTGACATCATGCTGACGAAATTTGAATCATTATAATATTGATCACCGGTTTCCATATAAGCATTAAATTGTCTATGTACTTCAGTATTAATAAATGAAAGTATGTCATTGCCAGTATCAATACTATTTTTAAAAGCATCACGGACTCTAGTTATTGTTTCCTGTATAGATGTTACAGCTTGTGATGACTGTTCCGCAAGTGTTCTTACTTCTTCGGCAACAACTGCAAAACCTTTACCTTGTTCTCCTGCTCTTGCAGCCTCTATAGCTGCATTTAAAGCTAATAGATTGGTTTGTTCAGCTATACTTCCTATTGTGTCTGCCATAACTTTTATATTATCTACTACTTTTCCATCTTCAATAACTTCTAGCATTTTGTTCTCTTTTTCCGCATATAGATTTCTTGTTTCTTCTATAGCTTTTTTACCATTATTTTTTACTTCTGTTGCTTTTTCTTTAGATTTACTTGAACTACTGCTTCCCTCCATGGCCTTTCCTGAAAGTTCATTAACACTTGAATCTACTTCTTCTACTGATGCACTTATTTCCTCGGCCGCCGCACTAGATTCTTGCATACCATCAGAAATATTTGCTATAGCATCATCAATACTTCTAGCTCTCAAAGATAATTCTTCAGCTGTAGCAGAGAGTTCCTCACTCGATGCACTTATATCTTGAGAATTTTCCATAATCTCTTTAACCAATATATTTACATTCTTTTGCGCCTTGTTTAAAGCAATACCCGTTTGTCCAAATTCATCTTTTCTAGTAATAGTAATTGGAGTTGAAAAATCATACATCGCTAATCTCTCTGCATAATCTCTTATCTTCCTTAGAGGCTTATTTATATGACTTGACATAAATACTCCAAGTAAAATAGCAATTATGAACCCTGCAATACTCATCAATGTCATAATTACGTTTGTCCTTGCAGATGCTAAATTAATATTATCACTTGCTAGTTTTGCTGCCGCTAAATTTATTTCTATAACCTTATCAAGGCTTGACATCATTTCATCTTCTATAGGTAAAAAAATCATATACTGTTTCGCCACTTCACTTGAATCGTTTAAATCTGCCGCATCTATTATCCTGTTTCTTGCATCTCTATATTTTGTCACATTATCGGTAAACTTTGTCCAATTTTCTTTTTCCTCTGCTGTCATAATTAATTTCTCATATTTAGCTATATATTCGTTATCTTCCGTTACCATATCAGTAATGTTTTTTTTTGCTTGATCAGTTTCTTTTTTATTTTGATCATACATTATAACTGAAACTTCACTCTTTATTTTCGACATGTTTGATTTTATTGACAAAATTTCATTAACACTCTGTAAGTTTATGCTATACATTGTTTCTGCATTTTTATTTACTCTCTTTACTTCTATTCCACCAACTGTACCTACAATTGCAATTAATATAGCCACTAATAAAAATGATGAAATTAACTTAGCTCTTACTTGATTTAATAAATTCATATTGAAATTTCCTCCCATTGTTAAAATACTATTGAATATTATTTTTTCCATTGCCATCCAATAAAGTTTTCATGCCATCTTTTGTAAGCGGCTTGCTAAAATAGTAACCTTGAATTATCTTACATCCTAAATCAGTAAGTACTTCTATCTGCTCTCTTGTTTCGACTCCCTCAACTATTACCTTGTATTTCAAGTCCTTTGATAAGTTAACTATGTTCTTTATTAATACCATGTTCTTATAATTTTCTACATGATCTACAAATGTTTTATCAATCTTTAATGTACTTACTGAAATATTAATTAAATAGCTTAAAGAAGAGTATCCAGTCCCAAAGTCATCTATTGCAACATTTATTCCCATCCCTTTAAGTTCATTTAATACTTCTACATTTTCTTCTGATATATCTAGTAAAGTACTCTCTGTTATTTCTATCTCCAAAAAGTTTGGGGAAATATTATACTTATTACAGTATTTTAGCAACTTATCCTTAAAATCTTTTTCCTTGATTTGAATTGGTGATATATTAACTGCAATATTATTAAACTTGTAACCCATGCACTTCCACAAACTAGCTTGCTCTATGGATTTCTCCATTACCCAATCGCCAATTTGAACTATATCTCCGTTTTCTTCAGCAATAGGGATAAATTCTGCTGGTGAAACATTTCCAAGCTTATCATTACTCCATCTTAGTAATGCTTCAATTCCAACAATCTCATTGGTGGACAAATCAATTTGTGGCTGATAATTAATATTTAATTCATGCTTATTAATAGCATTCTTTAATTCGCTTCTAATCAATGCCTCCCTATAACATTTCTCAAATATTTCGTTAGTAAAGAATGTATAATTATTTTTTCCAGTTCTCTTAGACTTGTACATAGCTAAATTACAAAACTCTAGCAACTCATCAGAATTTGTGCTATCATCCGGAAAAGTAGATATTCCCATACTTATGCTTACAGAAATCTCCAATTCATCATCTGCTATCTTAAAAGGTACTGATAAGTTTTTATAAATTTTCTTGCAAATCTCCTCTATTTCACTTATAAATTTAAATTCATAGATTAAAATTGCAAATTCATCACCATTTAATCTAAATAGTTTCCCTTTTCCTTTAATACATCTACTTACCCTTTCAGAAAAACATTTCAATATAAAATCACCAAAAGAATAGCCCCAATTATAATTTATGATTTTGTAGTCATCAACATCAATATAAATAATCGCACCTTTTCTACAATTAACTTTTGACATGTCTAAACTAATTTTAAGCTTCTCAAAAAAATAACTACTATTAGGCAGCCCTGTAAGAATATCGTATTTGGAAAATTCCTCATTAAATTTACTATTTTTTCTCTTATGTATATCCTTATTTAATTTTCTTTTTATGGACTTTACCATTTTCATCTTAAGTTTAAGTTCTTTTTTGGGCATATTAATTTTAATCTTATTCATAATAACTTCCTTTTTTAAATTAGTACAACTCAACACGTGTAAAACCTCTCCACCTCGCTCCTATTGTTTAATAATAAAATATGACTTCTTCAATGATAATTTTTGCGTAATTATTCTACAAACTTTTAAACTTTGACTTTTTAAAAAATTAAATATATCATTTATTTGAACATAATAAATATTTTGTCTTATTATTTTACGTAATAATGTATTTATAGCTCTGCAAATATACAAATATTTCATATACACGTGTCATGATAATACAATTTAACCTATATTTGTACATTTTTTAAGCTTTTTTATACAATATTTACATATACTACAACTTATAATATAATAAAATTGGACAAAATATTTATTATGTATCATTACTTCTAGAGGAGAGTGCATATGAGGGCATCTAATGAAACTGAAATTAAATATTTAACGCAAAAAGAAGTATTATCACTATTTAATGCAATTGAAAATTCTGGAAAGCTGCATTCAACACGTGATTTAGCAATATTTAGATTAGCTTATAGATGCGGTCTTAGAGCTTCCGAAATATCAATGTTAAAATTGGAAAATTATAATATTAATAAAGGAGAAATATATTGTAAAAGATTAAAGGGTAGTAAGAATAATACTCTGCGGCTAGATGAGAAAACTAAAAGCGTTTT
Organism: Clostridium beijerinckii; assembly: GCF_036699995.1. Lineage (NCBI taxonomy): Bacteria > Bacillati > Bacillota > Clostridia > Eubacteriales > Clostridiaceae > Clostridium > Clostridium beijerinckii. Next base: position 4,722,336 of record NZ_CP144906.1, read on the forward strand.
AGACAAATACATTACTGAAAGTGAAATTACATCTGAATCTCAAACTATTTTTACAAGCCAAAAGAATAAGCCAATTTCAAGGCAGACCCTAGATCACCTAACAAAGCAGTATTTTTCCATGGCCAACATTCAAGATAAGTCGAAGCACCATTTTCATACCATTAAACATACTACAGCAGTTCACCTTGCTGAATGTGATATGGATATAAAAGAACTTCAATGGTGGCTTGGACATAAATCTGTTACTAATACAGAGATATATTTTCAATTTACTACAAAACAACAAGAAAAGATGTATGCAAAACTAGAAGGAAAAAGTGAAATGGTATAAACTTTACTTGATATACTATAACAAGACTTACTTTAGCTGTTAAATAACTAAAATAAGTCTTTTATTTTTCATTAAATATCTTCTTTAGATTTTAAATTTCTGTACCATTTCATTGAGTTTTTGTGCAAGTCCAGCTTGATTTTGTGCTGTTAAAGCAACTTGCTCTATGGCTTTTGAAGTTTCATCCACACTTTCTTTTATTGTTGCTACTTGTTCATTTGATTCCTGTGCTGTTGATGCCATCTCTTGTACTAACTTATTAACTCTTCCTACAGTGATTGTAATTTCTTCTGACATGTTTGCAATCTTCTCCGACATTTTACTTACAAAGTCAGAATCATTATAATATATATTTCCTGTACTTCCATAGGCATTAAATTGTTCATGAACCTCTGTATTTATAAATTTCAATATATCATTTCCTGTGTTAATACTATAATTAAATGCATCCTGAACTTTAATTATAGTATCTTTGATAGCTGTTACAGCCTCTGATGATTGTTCTGCAAGCTTTCTTACTTCATCTGCTACAACTGCAAATCCTTTACCTTGTTCCCCTGCCCTTGCTGCTTCTATTGCTGCATTTAGTGCTAATAAATTTGTTTGTTCAGCTATGCTTCCAATTGTATCAGCCATGATTTTAATATTATCTACTATCTTGCCATTTTCAATAACAATTAACATGTTTCTTTGCTTTTCTTTTGATAATTTCTCCATTTCATCTATAGACTTTTTACTATTGTTTTTGACTTCTATAGCTCTTTCTTTAGATCTATTAGCATTCTGGCTTCCTTCCATAGCTTTTTTAGATAACTCATTTATATTTGAGTTTACTTCATCAACTGTAGTACTTATAATTCCTGCCTCAGCACAAGATTCCTCCATCCCTAGTGAAATAGTACTTACAGCTTCATCTATACTCGCAGCTTTTGATGAAAGCTCCTCAGCTGTTGCAGAAAGCTCTTCACTAGATGTACTTATATCTTGAGAATTTTGAATAATCTCTCTAATTAATTTATTCACATTTTCTTGTGCTTTATTTAATGCGCTTCCTGTTTGTCCAAGTTCATCTTTTCTCTTAATTGAAATTGGAGTTGAAAAATCATATAACGCTAATCTCTCTGCAAATCCTTTAATTTTTTTTAACGGTGTATTTATAACCTTTGATATTAGTGCACCAAATACGATTGCTACTGCTAACCCAAAGATAGTAAGTGTAATCATAATTTTATTAGAATTAATATAAGTAGATGATATATCCTCATTAGCTGATTTTGCATCAGATATATTTATATCTATAACTTTGTCCAGGCTATACATCATTTTTGTCTGTAGCGGAACCATTTCTAAATACCTCTTTTTTGCTTCTTCTAAATCGTCTGATTTTACAGCATTCACTACCTTGTCTCTAACCTGATTATATTCCTTCGCATTATCATTAAATTCCTTCCAAGATTTTGTTTCACTACTTGTCATTTGTGATTTTTCATAATCATTTATATATTTATCATTCTCATTGAGTGCAGTAATAACATTTTTTTGTGCTTCCTCTACCTTATATTTATCTTTTTCATACATCATGATTAATATGTTACTTTTAATTTCTGTCATATTTGATTTTATAGATAGGATCTCATTGACATGATTAAAATTTCTATTGTACATTCCTGATGCTTTATTATTTACATTTTTCAAAGACAGTGCTCCTATTATTCCTACTATGCCAATTAAAATTGCTACCATCAAAAATGATAAGGTTAATTTAAATTTTATAGGCAGGCTTCTTCTCAAAAACATAACTTTTCCCCTCTCTAAATTTATAATCTCGACCCTTTATTACCCTTTTTGCAATAGAAAACGTTTTACTAGAATGTTTAAATTAACATATATTGCTAATTATTATAATAATATTTTTAATTTATATAATCAACTAAAAAATCTACTCTTATATCGAAATGTTGAGTATTTTCTAATTATTTTAACTATAAACTTAATTGTAGAAACAATAATAAAGCTATACGCAAGTCTACTTTAACTATGCATATAGCTTTATTACTTAATTTAATCTATCTAAAATCTAAAATCACGTTTTCCTTCATGTAAGTTTTCAAGATTTTCCAATACTATCTTTTTAACTTTTTCATTTGGAATATTTGGAATTTCATTTTTAATTACTTCCTCACCTTTTCTTCGTGTATCTTCAGAAGCATAATCCTCTAAATACTCCTTCAATGTCATCAATGCATTAGGTTGGCAGCAGTTAGCTATTTGTCCTGATTTAACAAGGCTCATAAATCTATCTCCTGTTCTTCCTTCCCTGTAGCAAGCTGTGCAGAAACTTGGAATATGACCTCTTTCAAGCAACCAGTTTACTATCTCATCTAGAGTTCTAGTATCACTTACATCAAATTGTGCTGAGTTTTCTTCCTCATTTTCCTTTTCAACATAACCACCAACACTTGTAGATGATCCTCCACTTATTTGAGAAACTCCAAGTTCAAGCACTTTTTCTCTTGTTTTTTGAGATTCTCTTGTAGAAACAATAAGACCTGTATATGGAACTGTAATTCTAAGTACTGCAACTATTTTAGCAAATATCTCATCTGAAATAGCATTTGTAAATTCATCTGGATTTATATCATCAGCCGGCCTTATTCTAGGCACGCTTATAGTATGTGGACCAACGCCCATTGCTGCTTCTAAATGTTCTGCATGCATTAATAAGCCTACAAAATCATATCTATACATATTTAATCCATATAATACACCTAAACCAACATCATCAATTCCAGCTTCCATAGCTCTATCCATAGCTTCTGTATGATAAGCATAGTCATGCTTTGGTCCTGTTGGATGAAGTTCTTCATATGTCTTCTTGTGGTATGTTTCCTGGAATAATATATATGTTCCAATTCCTGCTTCTTTTAACTTTCTATAATTTTCAACAGTTGTCGCTGCGATATTTACATTAACTCTTCTAATTGCTCCATTTTTGTGTTTTATACTATAAATTGTTTCTATACTTTCAAGAACATATTCAAGAGGATTGTTTACTGGGTCTTCTCCTGTTTCTAATGCAAGTCTTTTATGTCCCATATCTTGCAATGCAATTACTTCGTTTTTAATTTCTTCTTGAGTAAGCTTCTTTCTTGTTATATGTTTATTTTTGTGATGGTATGGACAATATGTGCATCCATTTACACAATAATTAGAAAGATATAGTGGTGCAAACATTACTATTCTGTTACCATAAAATCTTTGCTTGATTTCTTTTGCAAGTTTATACATTTTTTCATTTTCATCTTCTAATTCGCATTCAAGTAAAACCGCTGCTTCTCTATGTGAAATTCCCTTACACTCTTTAGCCTTTTCTAGAATTTCATTAATTAATTCTCTATTGTTCTTATTTTTCTTAGCAAACTCAAGAGTTTCTAATATCTCTTCGTTATCAATAAATTCTGTTGCTATTTTTGATTTAACATTATACATTACTCTACTCTTCTTTCTATAATTGGATTTTTAAATTTTGAATTTAATTCGTTCTGATTAATGCTTTCTTCATCCAATTTTGGCAAAGGCTAAAATATTAATTAAAGCTAATCTACTTATTACTATATTTAATATTTATTTAGCAGTTTTAGAATACATTGTTTTTACATTTATTCCTTCGATCATACCAAGTTTACCTGATAATGAACTTATTATATCATTGGTAGCATCTATCACTACACTTATTATACCTACATTCTTCTCTCTGTAAGGTATACCCATTCTCCCAACCATATATTGCGAATATTCATGCAAAATATTGTTGAGCTTATCTGTTGAATTCATATCTTCCACTATAATTCCTATCAATGCGATTCTTGTATCCATATTCTTTATTCCTTTCAAGAAGAAAATATTTTTAAATTCACCGTATTAATTAGCAATTACCTATTTTCAATTGCAATAAAAAATCCCAGTGCCACAAAAAGGCGCAGGGATAGTGTACATATCTCTATCTATAATACCGCCTTGTCATTTGGGACGAACCCTCATGTGTTTCAGAACGATCATGCATTAACAGTCTTTCTTCTTGGGATCTCCCCCTTAAAGTCAGACTACATTTATATTTTAACACAAATATTGTTTATATCAAGCCTAGATAAGCTACGATTATCTAATTTAAAAAATTAATCAAATAATCCATAGTATCCGATGTTTTGCTATCTCCATTTTTTTCATAAAAATCCTTACTGCTTAGTAGAAATCCCATTAAATCAAATTTCATGTCTGCCACTGACTCACCAGTCTCACGAGCCTTTGCTGATAAAATGGCTCCTTGTATTAATAATCCCAAGTTTAGTTTTCCTGCAGTTTTATCACTAAGAAATCCTTCATTATGCAATTGTGTTGTTATGCTATTTATTTCTTTTATACTACAATTTGGCAAAGATATTCCAAGAGCATCTGCAACTTTGTTAATATCTGCTTCACCATCTGCTTTTAAATATTTATCTTTACTATTAGCTATATCTAGATCTATGACTTTCTCCATAACTGCTGTAGAAGTAAAACCATTTTCACCATCTAATTTATCATATTTCTCGTGCATTTCATTCTTTAATTTTTCAAGTTCCTGATTTGCTTGAATTGAATTTGTTTTATTCTGCAGCTTTGAATTACTATAAGTTAAATTTTTCAGTTGATCTGAAAAAGAAAGTCTATTGTCATTTTTTTTATATGTACTCATATTACTCGAATATATTCTATTAACTGTTGTCTTGTTATTTATATTTGATATCATAAATCCACTTCCTAAATATATTTATAATTTAAATTTATACATTTATTTATCGAATATTTACTAGAATAATTTACAATATCCAAATAATAAAGTCATATATTGTCATTACTGTAGTTAAATTTAAATACATTTAGATTAAATAGCCTTTTTTCATACATTATACATGGATTTTATTTTACATTATTAAAGAATAAAATAATAAATCCTTGTGACTTAAAAACACAAGGATATTATATATCTTATAAAAATATGCTTACTCTAAGTTAGTAGCAAATTACAATCCCGCCATCATCAGCATAAACAGTACTTAATCCGCTCCCTTCAAAAATTATTATATCATCAAAGTTATATTTGTTTTTTATTTCTTCCTTAAGTTTTTCCGCTTTTTCTCTTGCATTTATATGTCCTATTCCTAGAACTTTATTTTTAAAATCGCTGCCATCTTCACCTATTAGATCTATTAACCTATTAAATGCTTTTTTCTTACCTCTTACTTGCTCTTTTAGCACAATCTCTCCATCGTTAGCAGTCATGATTGGAATAACTTGCAAAAGCGATCCCATTAAAGCTTTTGCGCTACTTATCCTACCATTCTTAACTAGGTTGTCCAATTTATCTAAAACAAATAACGTCTTCATGTTTTCTATGTACTCAGTAACTTGCTCTACAATCTGAGAATTATGTGCCTTTTCTTCAATTAACTTTTTTATTTTTAAAACAACTAGATCAGCTCCAGATACTGCTGTCTTACAATCGAATACATGAACGAAACTTTCTGGAAACTCTTCTTGAAACATTTCCTTTGCCAATATAGCACTATTATGTGATCCACTTAATTTACCAGAAATGGTTACAACAAAATTATTTTTACACTTTTTTAAAGCTTCTAGAAAATCATGTGGCGATGGGCATGCTGTTTTAATTTTGTTTTTGCTACTTTTCATTTTTTCAAGTAAATCGTCTATATTTACATTCTTATCAACGATTTCATCATCATCAATAATAATTTTAAATGGAATTCTTTCCATATACTCTTCATTTCCAAAAACTTCATTATTAAAATCAACACAACTGTCTACTATTATTCTAGTATTCATTTTATTCCTCCATCTTTTTCATTTGTAGTTCTAATACTTTATCTATCAACTTATTTAATTAATATTGTTTGTCTAAATTAATATATAATTGTCCACTAAATTATATATTAGTTTTACTATTATTAGTAGTTCTTTTTCTTAATATATTTCAAAAATAATCCTTCATCATAATTCTAAAAATATTATAATAATTTTAGCCGTAATTGTGAAATGTGCATTATGAATTGCAGCATATATACCTCTAAAGTGAATTATCATAAGTAGTACAATTTAATATTTGCTCTTAAAGATGTCTCTTTCAAAATATACATAATAGTAAAAGGCAAGTTCTGCACTATATAAAATATTTAGTGAAAAACTTGCCTTAACCTCATACATTTTCTTTTTCTTAATTTATTTAACACATTCTATTAACACACTATGTTTTAAAGTTTGAAGAAACAATTTCTTATATTGCTGTTATATTTATTTCTTTTTCTTTGAATATAAGTCAAATACTACAGCGAATAATAATACAAATCCTTTGATAGCTTGTTGCCAGTTATTATCAACTCCTAGTAAAGACATACCATTATTAAGTACTCCCATTACAAGTCCACCAACAACTGCTCCCAAAATTCTTCCAGTACCACCTGCTGTAGATGCACCACCTATATAGCAAGCTGCTAAAGCATCTAATTCGAAGTTAACACCAGCTTTAGGTTGTGCTGAGTTAACACGTGCTGCATAAGCGAGTCCTGCTAATGCTGCCATCAATCCCATATTTACAAATACTAAGAATGTAATTTTATCAACGTTTACACCTGATAAAGCTGCTGCTTTTTTATTACCACCAACTGCATATACTTGTCTACCAAATACTGTTTTAGTAGTAATGAATGAGTAAATTGCTATTAATACTCCTGCTATTATTAATATATTTGGTATACCTTTATAAGATGCTAATACAAAGCTTCCACCCATAATTACTACAACTGATATTATGTTTTTAGCAAGAAACATTGAATTATGATCAACATTGAAATTATATTTTTGAAGTTTCTTTCTTCCTTTTATATTATTAAATACCATGATTACCGATAATATAACACCTACGATCATTGCTGATCCAACTAAATAAATATCGCCCATTTTAAAGTAGAATAGTGGAGGTATGAATCCAGACCCTAAGTTCGCAAATTCATTTGGGAATGGAGCGATTGTCTTACCATTTAATATTATCATTGAGAATCCTCTAAAGATTAATTGTCCCGCTAATGTTACAACAAATCCTGGAATTGCTTTATACGAAATCCAATACCCTTGCACAGCTCCAACAGCTGCACCTATTAAAAGTGATACAACAACAGATACTACAGGATTCATTCCTTTATTAACCATAAGAACACCGGCTATTGCTCCAACAAAGGCGCAAACGGAACCAACCGCAAGATCGACAGTACCTACAATAACTACTAAAAGCATTCCTACTGCAAGAATAAGTACGTAACCATTTTGCTGAATTAAATTTGTTATGTTAAGTGATTTTAACATAACTCCCTTAGTTAAAATCGAGAATATAACTACTACCACTAATAATGCAACAAGCATACCATTGTCTTTCATAAATTTATTAAATGTATTTTTTGCAACTTTTTTTTCTTCAACTCTTGCTTCACTCATTTTACTACCTCCCTATTTTGATGCAACAATTTTACTCATGATAACTTCTTGAGTAGCATCTTTCTTATCTAATTCTCCAATAATCTTTCCTTCATTCATGATATAGATTCTATCACTTAATCCAAGGACTTCAGGCAATTCGGATGAAATTACAATAACTGCTTTTCCTTGAGCTACCAAATCATTTATAATTGTATATATTTCGTATTTTGCTCCAACGTCAATTCCCCTAGTAGGTTCATCAAGAATTAGTAAGTCTGGCTCCGCATAAACCCATCTTGAAAGTACTACTTTTTGTTGATTTCCACCACTTAAGTTTCCTGTAATTTGTAATATACTTGGAGTTTTGATTTTCATTGATTTTCTAAATTCTTCTGCGGCTAAAATCTCAACTTGTTCATTTATAACACCATTATTCGAAATTTTGCCTAATGATGCTATTGAAATATTATGACGAATATCATCAATTAGGTTTAAACCTGCTTCTTTTCTATCTTCAGTTACGTAAGCAATACCTGCATTAATTGCATCTTTAACTGTTTTAATATGAATTTCTTTACCTTCTTTTAAAATGCTACCAGAAATCTTTTGTCCATATGTTCTACCAAAAATGCTCATTGCAAGTTCAGTTCTTCCTGCACCCATAAGCCCAGCAATTCCAAGTACTTCGCCTTTTCTAACTTTTATATTTACATTATCAACCATTTTCCTATCTGGATAATCTGGATGATATACATTCCAATCCTTTATTTCAAACATTACATCTCCAATTTTAGGAGTTCTTTTTGGATAACGATCTGTAAGTTCACGACCAACCATCCCTTTAACAATTCTATCCTCTGATATTTGCCCTCCAGAGGCATCTAATGTTTCAATACTAGCTCCATCACGTAGTACTGTTATAGAGTCACATACTCTTGAAACCTCATTTAACTTATGTGAAATTAAAATACATGTAATTCCTTGTGATTTTAACTCTAACATTAATTTTAATAAATTTTCACTGTCATCCTCATTTAATGATGCAGTCGGTTCATCTAGAATTAATAATTTTACGTTTTTGGATAATGCCTTTGCAATTTCAATTAATTGTTGTTTACCAACACCAAGTGTGTTAACTATTGTATCTGGGTCTTCATCTAATCCGACCTTTTTAAGTAATTCTTTAGTTCTAATTCTTACCTCTTGCCAGTCTATAACTCCATGACTTGCAATTTCGTTTCCTATAAATATATTTTCTCCTATACTAAGATGTGGACTCAAAGCTAATTCTTGATGTATAATAACTATCCCATCTGCCTCACTGTCTTTTATGCCTTTATATTTACATGCCTTTCCATTATATAGAATTGCACCTTCGTATGATCCGTGAGGATATATTCCACTTAATACTTTCATTAAAGTTGATTTACCTGCTCCATTTTCTCCACAAAGAGAATGAATTTCTCCTGATTGCACTCTTAAATTAACATTATCTAGTGCTTTTACACCAGGAAATGTCTTAGTTATATTTATCATTTCAAGAATAATATCATTGTCTTTTAACATACGTCACGCCCCTCCTTATTTGAATGATAGTGGAACAAAATTGTCCACACTATCATTACTGCTGTTAATCTTATTTAGAAAGATCTGCTTCTTTTAAATATCCTGAATCAATTAGTACTTCTTTGTAATTTGTCTTATCTACAGATACAGGTTGACATAAGTAAGATGGTACAACTTTTACTCCATTGTTGTAAGTCTTCTCATCATTAACTTCAGCTTTTTGACCTTTAATAGCTGCATCGATTGTTTTAACAGCTTGAGCTGATAATTTTCTTGTATCTTTGAATATTGTTGATGTTTGCTCTCCTGCAATTATAGATTTAATTGAAGCTGTTTCTGCATCTTGACCTGTAATTACTGGCCATGGAAGATCTCCTGAACCATATCCAACACTTCTTAACGCTTCTACAACACCACGGCTTATACCATCATAAGGAGCTAATACAGCATCAACTTTTTTACCACCTGAGTAGTTAGCAGTTAATATATTTTCCATTCTTGATTGTGCTAAAGCTCCATCCCATCTCAATGTACAGATTTCGTCAAATTTAGTTTGACCTGAAACTACAGTTAATTTCTTAGAATCTATATATGGTTGAAGCACTTCCATTGCACCTTCAAAGAACATATGAGCATTATTATCATCTGGAGATCCAGCAAATAATTCTATGTTAAATGATTTTTGTGCATTTTTTAAATCTAATTTCTTTTCTATATATTGACCCATTTGGTTTCCTACAAGTTTATTATCAAAAGAAATGTAATAGTCTACATTTGCAGTATTTTTAATTAAACGGTCATAAGCTATAACAGGAATTCCTGCATCTTTAGCTTTTTGACAAACATCAGTTAAAGATTCACCATCGATATTTGCAATTACTAAACCACTAACACCTTTTGTAATTAAGTTTTCTGCTTGTGATACTTGAGTTTCTACAACATCTTCAGCATATTGAAGATCTGTATTATAGCCAAGATCTTTTAACTGTTTTACCATATCATTTCCATCATTTATCCAACGTTCAGAAGATTTAGTTGGCATTAAGATACCTATTGTTTTTCCGCTTCCTGATCCCCCGTCAGTTTTTGTTTGTGACTCTGTTTTAGAATTATCTGCATCTGAGTTTGGAGCACTAGTTGTTACACTACATCCACCGATAGAACCTAGTAATGCCATTGATAATAACATAGCCATTAATTTTTTCTTCATAATATTTTCTCCCTTCAACTTCCCATATAATAAATTATAAATTTATATTTTCTTTTAATCTGCTTAATCGTTATCATTTCTGATAAATTAAAGTGGACTAAAAGTTAATATTCTAAATTATTAAAAACAATATAATTTTTTAATATGCTTATAAACAAAAATTCAACCTTATCAATACGTTTTCATCAAATCTAGTCATATTCTTATTTATTTTGACATATTGTAAGTTAACTCAAGAATAACTAATATAGCCATAGCATTAGCATATTTACTACTAATATTGAATTTATACTCTGGATTCTTTCTCTTATAAATCATTGGTATTCCTACTCCAAGTAAAATGGCTAATCCAAATATAGCTAGTACACCAAAAGAAGAAGTAATTATTCCTGAATCAATAGAAATAAAATATAGTAATAAGCCAGGAGCTACTAGATAGTATAATAATTTGTTACATAAAGTAATGTGCTTTTCATTCATAAAATTCCTCCCCTATCCTAGTAGGTACTGTCAAAGTTTTTTATCTAACTAAGGCAGCAACCCTTTAATTTTTCTTATTTTTTATATAAATAACTTGCCACCCCCAAAAAGTTAAGATATTTTATACTTGCAAAACAAAAACACTGAACTAAAAAAGGAGGCAAGCTATTACCATGATTAATAAGTTTCTTCTTGAAACTGTAATTTATCTTATTGAAATTATAAAGTATCTCATGACTTTGCTGGTTGGCAAAAACTTGCTTAAAAGCATTTCGGACGAACCTGTTAAGAAAGAATACCGAAAGCTTCAAGTAGATGATCAACCAATCTTTGATGTTCCCGAAAAACTTAACTATAAGCTTCTAATAGCTGAATATGAGTTTAAGCACGGCAAAGAATTTGCTCCTGTGAAACCTCGCAAAAACAAAGCGTTAGCTCCTAAGGATGTTATCTGTCCTAAGTGTGGTGCTCCACATACCTATCTTTACGATAATAACGGAGGCCGAGGACAATATCTTTGCAAAGTCTGTGATACCACATTCAATCCTAAAAATTACTATCAGAAATCCATAGTGTTAAGATGTCCTCACTGCAGTAAAACACTTGAAAGAATCAAGGCGCGTAAGGATTTCTACGTTTATAAGTGTAAGAATGATAATTGCTCTTTTTACCAAAATAATCTTAAATCAATGACAAAATCTGAAAAACAAGATTTTAAGAAGAATCCTGGTAAGTTCAAAGTTAGATACATATTTAGAGATTTCACTTTTGACTTTAAGCCACTTTCTAAAGAAAGTCCGGTAAAATCAAAGGTTTCTCTTCCAAACATTATGATTTCTTCTTACACCTTAGGACTCATTCTAACTTACTACGTTAACTACGGTTTATCTTCCAGAAAGACAGCTGCATTGCTTAAAGATATTCATGATATTAAAATATCTCATCAAGCAATTTTAAACTATGTTAATGCCGTTTCAATTGTAGTTAAGCCATTTATAGATAACTACGATTATAAACTTTCTGACTCTTTCTGCGGCGATGAAACCTACATAAAAGTTAACGGTAAGTGGAACTATATTTTCTTCTTTTTTGATGCTGTTAAAAAGATTATTCTATCTTACAGAGTATCACCACATAGAGATACCGAAACGGCTGTAAAAGCCATCGATGATGTTCTAAGTAAGTTAAAAGAAATACCTGAAGATCTTAATCTTATAACTGATGGTAACCCTATATATCTTCTTGCACAGCACTTCTTTGCAAGCCATAGTATAAAATTCGATGTTACTCAAGTTATAGGCTTAACCAATAAAGATGAAGTTTCAAAAGAATATAGGCCATTGAAGCAAATTATTGAACGTCTTAACCGAACCTTTAAAGGCAATTATAGAGCTACTACTGGCTTCGGAAGTCCTAACGGGTCGGTTGCATTTGTAACTATGTTTGTGGCATACTTTAACTTTCTAAGACCACATTCTGCCCTTGAAGGCAAAACTCCTGTAATCCTTGAAGAGTTAGAGTCAATGTCCAACATGCCTACTAGATGGTGCAAATTTATTGAACTATCTCAAGACTTTGTTCTAAATAACTGTACAATAACTGCCTAATGATCTAAAGCAGTTGGTGAAACGCACCCTTGACACGCCCACAAAGATAAATGGTAAAATATCTCAATAGGCGGGTCTATTAGTCATGTTCAAAATTATCATTCACCCGTCCTTAACTGCCTAAGACCATTTATCTTTAGGTGTGTCAAGGGCAACTAGCAAACATAATTTAACATTAAATGGTAGTTGGATTGATTTTTCATATATTTTTTACACTACCTCCTAGTAAATATTATTGTTTAATGTGTAATTGATATTATTCATATAATTTGAATATATATCATGGAAAATACATTTTCCTATATATGCTCTATGATATATATCTTGTAAGTACAGCAATATTCTTCTTTATTATCGTAATAAAAATTCACATTAACATCTATTTATATATGTATCCTGCTTGGACAAATTAAGAATAGCTTATCTTATCACTTCTATCTGATACATGTACTCTAACTCTTAATGTGTTATAATTTTAGAAGATAGCACTTGTTAATATGTTGTACGTACTTCATGTATTTATTATATATCGTTTTCATCACTATAGCAATAGTTTTTTTTATATTGTATGTACAATTTTATTATATTTCTTTATCAATGTGCATACATCTACGATTTATTACAGTATAATGCCATATTTCAGCTTATTAGACTAAAAATTTGAGCACGCTAAAGTGTATACAATCTGCTTCTTAAGAGCTTCAATTCTATTTTCATGGTTTTTCCGAATTAAAATATTTATGATTTAGGTGAGTTATAATATAAACATAAACTCTATATTATTTGTCCATACATTTATTATTTATAGAAAACAGATAATAAGGTTGAATACCCTAAAAAGTATTCAACCTTATTAATCAGACTTTCTATTTAAGGCTATCTATCGCTGTTCTTTCAATAGCAAGCCCACTAGTGTAACGTTTGATAAATTCATTAAATCCTTCAACATCCTTAGAATCTGGATCTATCTTTGTACCTATTTGTCCTGCAAACACTTTATTTGTAAGATAATCGTCTAATGTCTCATTTGCATCTTTATTTATCATATAAGATGCAAGTACTGCAATTCCCCATGCTCCGCCTTCAGCAGCAGTTTCCATGACAGAAACTGGTGCATCTATAGCTGCCGCCATGATCTTTTGTCCTACACCTTTAGTCTTAAATAAACCTCCATGTCCTAACATTTCATCGACCTTAACACCTTCCTCTTTAAGAAGAAGGTCTAAGCCAGTTTTTAGTGCACCTAATGATGTAAATAAATGTACACGCATAAAGTTAGCTAGATTGAATTTACTCTCTGCTGAACGTACAAATAGTGGGCGCCCTTCTTCAAAACCAGTTATATGCTCACCTGAGAAATAATTATAAGCTAATAATCCGCCACAATCCGAATCCCCTTCAAGTGCCTTATTATATAAAGTTGCAAATAACTTATTCATGTCAACTTCTACACCGAATGCCTCTGCAAATTCTTTAAATAATCCAACCCAAGCATTAAGATCCGAAGTACAGTTATTACAATGAACCATAGCTACTAAATTACCAGTAGGAGTTGTAACTAAGTCTATTTCTTCATATGCTTTTGATAATTCTTTTTCAAGTACGATCATTGCAAAAACAGATGTTCCTGCTGATACATTACCTGTACGCTTTGCAATACTGTTAGTCGCAACCATTCCTGTTCCTGCGTCGCCTTCTGGAGGGCAGAATGGAATACCTGCCTTTAATTGTCCTGTAACATCTAAAAGCTTTGCACCTTCTTCAGTAAGTACACCTGCATTTTCTCCAGCTAACAATACCTTTGGTAAAATATTTCCAAGTTTCCACGAAAAATTCTTAGGAGCTACTAACTCATCAAATTGATCGATCATACGTGCATTATAATTCTTTGTATCTATATCAATAGGGAACATTCCAGATGCCTCTCCAACACCTATAACTTTTTCACCTGTTAATTTCCAATGAATATATCCTTCTAAAGTTGTTTGGAAATCTATATCAACTACATGCTCTTCACCGTTTAATATTGCTTGGTAAAGATGAGCAATACTCCATCTTTGAGGGATATGGTAGTTAAACAATTTTGTTAATTCTTCTGAAGCTTTTTCAGTAATAGTATTACGCCATGTACGGAATGGTACTAAAAGCTCTCCCTCTTTATTGAAGACCATATATCCATGCATCATAGCACTGAATCCAATTGCGCCCATTGTTTGAATAGTAACTCCATATTTTTCTTTGACATCCTCAGCCATCTTCTTATAACTATCTTGAACGCCAGTCCAGATATCATCTAAACCATAAGTCCAAATATTATTAACATATTTATTTTCCCAATCATGGCTCCCTGAAGCTATTGGAGTATTATTTTCATCTATTAAAACTGCTTTAATTCTAGTTGAACCTAGTTCAATACCAAGCACGGTCTTACCATTAATAATGGCATTTTTTATATTATTCATCTCTAATCCCATAAAAACCTCCACTACATGTAATTTTTTTAAATCGTTTACTTATTATGTGATAAATTTATATTCTTAATATAGTTAAATTAAATAAATCTTAATTTCAAAATAATTTCTAATTTCTTCTGAATATTAATCCATTGTAATATTACTAGACCTAATACAAAATAATTCTTATAATTACCTAATGTCCAGCCCTCATACCTATCAAACTTAATGTAAGATTGTAATGCAATAATGACTAGACATTAGATAAATGATTTTAATAAATTCTAAAACTGCTTCATTATCATATTAAATATACATTTATTAAAAATCTATAAATATATTTCTAACCAATGATTTATTATTGTAATTACATAATTTCACACTAATCTTTTCACACATCTTTATACATATCTTTTAATAATCTTAACTTTTATAATAATGAATAAATTGGTTTTAATATATTTATAGATTAATTAATTTACACACTTTTAATCCAAATCTTTTTATATCTATTTCGCTATATTTATTAATATTTTAAGGTTAAATCTATTTTTCTAAAGTTTTACTATAATCGCTAAATTTTCTCTACTATAATCGTAGATTTAATTACTGTAACATCTATTTCTTTGCTACATTAATAGCCTTTTCAACAACATTTTCTACAGTGAATCCAAATTTCTCGAATAGGATTTCTGCTTTACCTGATGCTCCAAAAGTATCTAATGAAATAACATCTCCATCAAGACCTACATATTTATGCCATCCAAAGCTTGTTAATGCTTCTACTGCAACTCTAGCACGAACTTTATTTGGCATAACTGATTCTTTATAGGCTTCATCTTGAGCATTAAATAATTCAAATGATGGCATACTTATAACTCTTGCATCTATTCCTTTAGCTTCTAATTCAGCTGCTGCTTTGTAGATTAATTCTACTTCTGAACCTGATGCCATTAAAAGTACATCTGGAGTTTCTTTCTTAGAATCTTTTAAGATATATCCACCCTTTAATGCTCTCTTAGGACATCCATCATATAGTGGTAACTTTTGTCTTGTTAATACTAGTGATGTTGGAGTAGTTCCATTAGTTACAGCGTAGTACCATGCTGCTGCAGTTTCTTTTGAATCTGCTGGTCTAAATACTGTCATGTTTGGCATACTTCTAAGAGCTGCTAATTGTTCTATTGGTTCATGAGTTGGTCCATCTTCCCCTACTCCAATACTATCATGTGTTAATACATAAGCTACTGGAAGATTCATAAGAGCTGATAATCTCATAGCACCTTTCATGTAATCACTGAATACAAAGAATGTTGCACAGAATACTTTAAGTCCACCATGAGCATACATTCCGTTAGCGATAGCTGCCATAGCATGTTCTCTAACTCCAAAGTGAAGGTTTGATCCACTTCTATCTTCTGCTGAGAAATCTCCTCTATCGTTCATATGAGTTTTGTTAGATGGAGCTAAATCTGCTGATCCTCCAATAAAGTTTGGAATTAGTTTAGCCAATCTATTTATCATTATTCCTGAAGATTCTCTTGTAGCCATTTCTTTATCAAAGCTCCAAAGTTCTTCGTTGTTTAATAAAGCTTCTTTATCAAGTTCGCCACTCATCCATTTAGTATATTCTGCTGCAAGTTCTGGATAAGCTTTTGCATATGCTTTGAATAACTCATTCCAAGCTTCTTCAGTCTTTTCACCTTTTGCTATGTGTTCATTCATATTTGTATACACTTCGTCTGGTACGTAGAATGCAGGTTCAGTCTTCCATCCTAAGTTTTCCTTCATAGCTTTTACATTATCTGCTCCTAAAGGTTCACCATGTGCTGAAGCTTTTCCTTGTTTTGCTGGACATCCAAAACCAATTTGATTTTTAACTATTATAATAGATGGTTTTGTTGTTTCTACTTTAGCTGCTTCTATTGCTTTTTCTATTGCATCTATATCATTTCCATCTGCTACATTTAGTACTTGCCATCCATAAGCTTCATATCTTTTAGCTACATCTTCTCTAAATGCTATGTCTGTATTCCCTTCAATTGAAATATTATTTGAATCATATAATACAACTAATTTTCCAAGACCTAAAGTTCCAGCAAGAGATGACGCTTCTCCTGAGATACCTTCCATAAGGCATCCGTCTCCAACTATAGCATATGTATAGTGATCAACTACGCTATAATCTGGTTTATTGAATTTTTCTGTAAGATGTGCTTCTGCTATAGCAAAACCTACTGCATTACAAATACCTTGTCCAAGTGGTCCTGTTGTTATTTCAACACCTTTTGTATGGCCATACTCTGGATGTCCTGGTGTTAAACTTCCGAATTGTCTAAAGTTTTTAATATCTTCAACTGTAAGTCCGTAT
The DNA here is from genome assembly GCF_036699995.1 of Clostridium beijerinckii. Classification (NCBI taxonomy): domain Bacteria; kingdom Bacillati; phylum Bacillota; class Clostridia; order Eubacteriales; family Clostridiaceae; genus Clostridium; species Clostridium beijerinckii. The sequence continues at coordinate 4,739,884 of NZ_CP144906.1, forward strand.
CCAAATAAATGTAGCAACGAATATTCAAGCATTGAACCATGTCCTGCTGATAATACAAATCTATCTCTGTTATCCCATTCAGGGTTCTTTCCATTATGATTCATCTTTGCCCATAATGTATAAGCCATTGTAGCCGATCCAAGCGGTAAACCTGGATGTCCTGATTTTGATTTTTCAATAGCATCTGCTGATAATACTCTTATTGCATTAATAGATAATTTATCTAATTCTCTACTCATCTTTATCCTCATTTCATAGACATATTTTTTATAAGTTCTTAGTTGTGCTAATTAAGTCCCATGCTACGCTTCGAATTCATTTCAAACCTGAAATGATCTTAGCTATCCTTAATTCACTTTTCAAAAGGTGCCTATTTTACTACACCTTTTTATATTGTTACCTTTTTTTCATTACTTTTTAAGTTCTTTTATATTTTCATTTATAAATTCTTATATTCTTATATTCTTATATTCTTATATTCTTAAGAATATATATTTTTATCTCTGTCATTTGGAACATGAATAAATCATAAATGGTAGTCATACTTTTGCGAAAGCATTATATCAAAATATTTATCCATAAACATTTACTCTTTCCTAATTTCAGAATCTAGCCATTATATCTCTAAATTACTCTTCCATTTTCGAAATATATCTGCACTAGAAATAAGTAACATATTTTGTGGAGTGTTCATTAGAAATTGTGTTGGTAGTGCTTCTTGATTATAAGTTGTTCCAAATGTGCTTGTTCAGAGCTTGTCTTTGAAGCAAGCATTTTGGGTACAACTTATAATCTTAGAAGCACTCAACAAAATTTCTTAGCAACCGGAATCAAAATATGTTTCTTATTTCGAAGGACTATTTCCCAAATGCTGCTGCCCAATCTGCTTTGAATCTTTCTAATCCTTGATCTGTTAATGGGTGTTTTAGCATTTGCATTACTAAACTATAAGGCACTGTTGATATATCTGCTCCTGCTTTTGCTGCTTCTATTACATGAATTGGGTTTCTTACGCTTGCTGCAATTATTTCTGTTTCTATTCCATGAACTGCAAATATTTCTGCTATATCTCTAACTAAATCCATACCTATCATTGAGATGTCATCTACTCTTCCAAGGAATGGGCTTACATATGTTGCTCCTGCATTTGCTGCAAGTAACGCTTGTGTTGCTGAGAATATTAATGTTACATTTGTTTTAATTCCTTCACTTGCTAATACTTTAGTTGCCTTTAAGCCTTCAGCTGTCATTGGAATCTTTACTATCATATTCTTATGAATCGCTGCAATTTCTCTTCCTTCTTTTATCATTCCTTCAGCATCTTCACTTACAACTTCTCCACTTATTGGTCCATCAACTATTTCTGTTATTTCTTTAATAACTTCATTAAAGTCTCTTCCTTCTTTTGCTATTAGTGATGGATTTGTTGTTACACCACATATTACTCCCATTTCATTTGCTTCTTTAATGTGTTCTACATTTGCTGTGTCTAAAAAAAATCTCATTTCCCTAACATCTCCTCTTTATATATTTTGTTTGTTATTTAGCAACAAACTATTATTTGCATATTTACCTTCCATCCATTTAATATTCATGTTTCAAAATATTAAATTTAGACATTTTCTTTTTCAACTATATACGTTACTTTTTAACTCATACTTATTAAGGAGAATTTACAAGGGAGTTCCAATTTCTGATTAAAAATTCTCCTTAAAAATATGTTGGTTTATACTATGATATCTTATTGTCCATAATATGCATTCGCACCATGTTTTCTAAGATAATGTTTATCTAAAAGGTGCTGTTTGACACCCTTTACATCTTTGTTTAAAGTCATTGTCTTATATGCCATTTCAGCAACTTTATCTAATACTACTGCATTGTAAACTGCTGAATTAGCATCTTTTCCCCAAGCGAAAGGACCATGGTTTTTAACTACAATAGCTGGAACTTCTAATGGATTTTTATCTCCAATAGTTTCAACTATTACATTTCCTGTTTCCTTTTCATATTCTCCACTAATTTCTTCATCTGTTAGATCGCGAGTACAAGGAATATCCCCATAAAAATAATCTGCATGTGTTGTCCCAAAAGCTGGTATACTCATTCCTGCCTGAGCAAAAGTTGTTGCCCAATCTGAATGAGTATGAACAACGCCTCCAACACTCGGATAAGTTTTATACATAACTAAGTGAGTTGGAGTATCTGTTGAAGGTTTATACTTTCCTTCTACAACATTTCCTTCTAAGTCTACAACTACCATATCTTCTGCTTTCATAGTATCATAATCAACACCACTTGGTTTTATAACTACTAATCCAGTTTCTCTATCGATTTCACTAACATTTCCCCAAGTGTAGATTACAAGACCTTTTCTTTGAAGTTCCATATTAGCTTCATAAACTTTTTCCTTTAATTTCTCTAACATTTAAACACCCCTATCTGCTTGTTGTATGTATGTACGTACAAGCGTACATAAAAAATAATATCTAATATATATATCATTAAAGTTTATCTTTGCTCCAGTAACTCAAAATCAAGTCATCTAAAGCAAAGATAAATTTTAAACTCTAGAACAAGAATCTCTAACAATAAGTTCAGCATTGTATGTGTATTGAGGCTTGTCTATTCTCCCCTCAATCATATCTATAATGCATTTGGCTGCTCTTATTCCCATTTCTTCTTTCGGATGCTTTATTGTTGTAAGTTTAACACCTGATGAAACTGCTAAACTAGAGTCATCAAAACTTACTATTGATAAATCTTTTGGTATTTCTATATTTTCTTTTCTACAATTATCTATTACCTTCAAAGCAACCTTATCATTATAGCAAACAATTGCGGTTGGTTTTTCTTCAAGATTTAAAATCTTCTTTATAAACTGGTCTATATACATCTCTTGATTATCAGTTATATATTCTCCTACTATACTTTTGTTAAAACTCAAGTCATATTCGTTTAGGGCCTTTATGTAACCCCTTCTTCTTTTTTCACCTTGTAAATCATCTGCTTTAAATAATGCAGCTATATTTCTATGACCAAGTTCTAATAAATAATTAGTAAGCTTGTACCCTCCCTGTTCATCATCTACTACAATATATGCAGAATTTTCTTCATCACAATTAGCATTTATTGCAATATATTTTATATTGTTCTTTTCTAACTTTTTAATGCTATCATGATGCAGGTTATTTATTGTACTTTGTGCTGGTTCAACTATTAGTCCTGATATATCTTGGTTTATGATATCCTCAAAACATCTTCTTTCATTCTCAATGTCGTTGTTACTATTAAATAATAATAAATTATATCCCTTGCGTCTTAATTCTTCCTCTATACCTGATATAATTTTAGGAAAAATATAATCTGATATATAAGTTGTAAGAACAGCAACATTTTTTTTAACTTCATTAGTCTTTTTGTTAGAGTAAAAGCTTCCTTTTCCTCTTTCTTTATATATCCAGCCTTCTTGTACTAAATAAGTAAGAGCTTGTCTTACTGTATGCCTACTTACATTGAATAAGTTGGCTATTTCATTTTCAGAAGGTAATTGGTCTCCTGCTGAAACCTTGTTTTCTTCTATTAGGCTGATATAGTAATTTTCTATTAATTCGTGCTTTGTTTCAGCTTCTTTCATCTTTTTCAACTACTTTCATCAAATAACTATGCAATAACTTCTTAAAATATAAATCGATTTCTTTAAAATTATATTCTAAAAAGTTGTACGCACTTGATGATTTGATTATATCTCTATTCCCTATATATATCAATAGTTTTTTCTAAAATTTATTTAAACACCAAGGTTAACCATACATCATCTTCTTTAATAATTTTTATTATAATCGCAAATATAAATTTTGCTGCAAAGCTGTCTTTACCTAATTTAAACCATAATGATACCTATCTGGAAAATTAATATTTTTTATTTTTTTATTTTTACATCTTGTATGTACAACATTATTGTATTATAATAAGCTTGTACATACATCAAAAACTTGTTTGTACTCATGAAAAGGTATACTAAATTTAGATAAGCATTTTTATTTATCCAATAGCTAGCATCCGTAGTCCTCCATCTTCTTAAGTGAGAGATAACGGTCGCAAGCTCCTGGACTAGGTGCCCCTTGAGGGTATAAATTCAACTAAATTAAAGGTGGAGCTAAAACTCCACTCGAAAAGTTTTAATTTATATATTAGGAGGAATGTTAAATGTTAAAAGTAAAAAATTATGAATTTTGGTTTGTTACAGGAAGTCAACCTCTATATGGTCCTGAAGTAATAGATCAAGTATCTGATAATTCAAAGATAATAGTAGAGGGATTAAATAAAAAAGATTTACCTTATAAAATAGTTTTTAAGACAGTTGCTACTGATTCTCCTTCAATTAGAAAAGTATGTAATGATGCTAATAACGATGAAAACTGTGCTGGTATAATTACTTGGATGCATACATTCTCACCAGCTAAAATGTGGATTCATGGTTTAACTGAACTAAGAAAACCATTACTTCATCTCCATACTCAATTTAATAAAGAAATTCCTTGGGGAACAATTGATATGGACTTCATGAACTTAAACCAAGCAGCTCATGGAGATAGAGAATTTGGATATATTGGAGCTAGACTTGACATAGCTCGTAAAATAGTAGTTGGTCATTGGACAGATGCTTCTGTTTCTGCTGATATAGCTAAATGGATGGCCCCTGCTGTTGCATTTACTGAAGGACGCAGTATTAAGGTTGCTCGTTTCGGAGACAACATGAGAGATGTTGCCGTTACTGATGGCGATAGAATTGAAGCTCAAATTAAATTTGGTTGGACAGTTGATTACTATGGAGTTGGTGACCTAGTTAAATCAATGGATAAAGTTACAGAAGATCAAATCGATGAGCTTATGGCTGAGTACTCTAAATTATATGATATAGATCCTAAAGCTTCTATAGACTCTATTCGTGAACAAGCTAAAATTGAAATTGGTTTAAGAACTTTCTTAGATGCAAGAGGATATACAGCTTTCACAACTAACTTCCAAGCACTTCATGGAATGAAACAACTTCCAGGTCTTGCTGTTCAACATCTAATGGCTGAAGGTTATGGCTTTGGTGCTGAAGGAGATTGGAAGACTGCTGCACTTCTTAGAGCTATGAAAATCATGGCTGGTGGAAAAGGTACAGGATTGATGGAAGATTACACTTATAACATGGATTCAGAAAATGGATTGATTCTTGGTGCACATATGCTTGAAATATGTCCAACACTTGCTGCAACTAAGCCAGTTATTGAAGTGCACCCACTTGGAATTGGAGACAAAGAAGATCCAGCTCGTTTAGTATTTAAAGGTGCTTCTGGTCCAGCTGTTGCTGCTTCATTAATTGATATGGGTAACAGATTCCGTTTAATTGTTAATAGTGTTGATTGTGTTGAAGTAACTGAAGATATGCCTAACTTACCAGTAGCAAGCGTTCTTTGGAAACCACAACCATCATTAAAAGAAGGTGCTAAAGCATGGATTATGGCTGGTGGTGCTCACCATACTAGCTTCTCATTCTATGTTGACGAAGAACAATTATTAGATTGGGCTGATATGGTTGGAGTTGAATGTGTAGTAATTAATAATGATACTAAACTTTCAACATTCAAAAACGAACTAAAGTTTTCTAGTGCCGCTTGGAAATTCTAATTAATAGTGCTATAAATCTTATTTATATAAAAGTGGTAAATATTGATTGATGATTTTAGAATATATTTCGTTAACCTTCCAGAAAGAAATAATAGACTCTCTACAATCCTAATATTTACCACTCCCCTTATTTGATAAAATATAAATAGGTAAAATCCGATATTCGGATTTTACCTATTTTCATTTTGATCTAATATTATTCCGTCTCAATTATTGGATGCCTAAGCTCAACAATTGTCCCCTCTCCAAGAATACTTCTGTAGACTAACCCATACTCACTTCCATGTATAAGCTTTATTCTTTCATTTACATTAAAAATTCCATAACCAATCTGATTCTTATTTCCATCGTTATTATTAAGCATATTATTTATTTTATTTAATGTTTCTTCATCCATGCCTCTTCCATTATCAGCTACAGTAAAACATAATAAATTATCTTCAATTTTTCCTGTAATTAAAATCTTTCCATTGCCGCGCTTTTCTTTTATTCCATGGTAAATTGCATTTTCAACAAGGGGCTGTAATATTAATTTTATTAACTTATAATCAAGTATTTCTTTATCAAATTGAATTTCGTAGTCAAGCTTGTCTTCATATCTTATTTTCTGAATAATTAAATAGCTCTGTACATGGCTTAATTCTTCTTTGACACTTATTATTTCTTTTCCTTTACTTAAGCTTATTCTAAGCAAGTTAGTAAAGGCTTCTATTATCTCCACTATATCTTCTTCATTATGTTCTTCTGCCATCCACCTTATGGTATCTAAAGTGTTGTACATGAAATGTGGCTTGATTTGAGCCTGTAAAACATTCATTTCAGCCAGCCTTTTATTTTTTTCTTCAATTTGTACTAATTTTATAAGATTATTTATTTCTTTTACCATGGTATTAAAAGAACCGCCAAGTTCCCCTATTTCATCATTATACTTAGCATTGAATGACACTGTTAGTTCTCCTTCTTGAGCCTTTCTCATTAACCTTTTTAATTTTTGAATTGGATTTACAATAGATCTTGTAAAAATTATAACTAAAATTTCAGCTATTATTAATGCCAAAATAGCTACTACAAAAGAATAATATCTTGTATATTTAATAACTCGTAAGCTCTCACTTTCAGGAAATACCCCAATTGTTTCCCATCCCGTATATTTTGAATCAATCTTTGTCAATTGATAATTTTCTCCGTTAATATTTTTTATTATTATATCGTTGTTAATATTCTCTATCCATTCATTTTTAATTCTATATACTATATCATTAACAGGAGTATAAACAATCTCTTTGTTCATATCCATAATATAAATAAAGCCCGCGGTTCCTGGTCTTGAATTCTCAATAATGTTCTTGATGGCATCTAATTTTATATCAATAAGTATTATACCTTTTATTTGGTTAGTAGATGAATCCACAACAGCCTTCGACATGGAGAAGACTTCATCAGCAGAATAGCGAAAAATATTATCAATGTTCCTACCTATTGGTTTAGTAAATAGGTGTATAGTTTCAGGCTTATTATAAGCCTTTGTATACCATTCTTCATTATATAAAGGATCTCTTGATACCCTGTTCATTACATCACTTATATAGCCACCATTAGTGTTTACCACCATTATTCCAGCTATTTCCGGATTGAATTTAACAAAGTTATAAATAGATTTATACGCTTCGTCTTCAATATCAGTATCTTCAGATTTATTATCATTAAGGAATTTTATTATTCTAGGATCGATTGACATATAATTTATAATGTTTTCAGTATTATTAACATAAGATTCAATATTGCTATTTATTTGTTTTATTATTTGATTAGTGTTTTCATTTTGTGAAAAGTTAATTGAATCTTTATATAGTAAATTTCCCAAAGTAGTAATAGTAATAGTAACAATGAGGATCACTCCAAAAAAATAAAATATAAGTTTATCCCCTATGCTCTTATTCATAAAATATGTTTTTAAACTATTCACCCTATACCTCCAAAACATTTGTATAAATCATATCTATCATCCACAAATCAGCACATCTATATTTCCGATTTTATTATTAACTATACTTATAATTAACAAGCCTATATATTAAATTATAGCTTAAACTACCAATACTTGGCATACCTATTTATTTAGATGTGATATATTCGTGCAAAAATAAAATGAGCATTTGTGTTTTCTTATCTTAAAAGATTATACAAATGCTCATTTTATTATATTAATTCCATATTATATTATTTAGTTTTATTAAGAAGATGAAGCATTTTTTCGCTTTTCATCTCTAATTACAATAATTCTCTGCAATACAATAAATATGAACAATAACATTCCAACCGCTATCTTAGTCCACCATGAATTTAGTGTTCCATCAAACATTATAAGACTTTGAATAATTCCTGTAGTTAGTACACCAAATAATGGTCCAATTATATTTCCATATCCACCTGTTAATAATATACCTCCGATTACACATGCTGCTATAGCATCCATTTCCATTCCATTACAATGAAGACCATAACCTGAAAGAGTATATATTGTAAATAATAAACCACCTAAAGATGAACAGAAACCCGAAAATGTATATACAAGTATTTTTGTTCTTTCCACTGGTAATCCCATTAACTTAGCAGAATTTTCATTTCCACCAATTGCATACACGGTTCTTCCGAACCTCGTAAACTTCATCATATAAAATGCAGCCGCTACAACTATCAGGCTAACGATAACATTAATTGATATAAAGGCATCTGGTAATATTGATATTCTATATGATGAGATTTCTGTAAAAACTGGATTATCAATTATAATTGTATCAATGCTTATAATATAACTTGCTCCTCTTGCAAAGAACATTCCTGCAAGTGTAACTATCCAAGGATGTAGTTTAAACTTTTGAATCAAGATACCCTGAACTGTTCCAAAAATAATTCCAACAATAAGAACTATTAGCATTACTAAAAAAGGATTTACTCCTTTTTGCAATAAACTTGCTGTAATCATACTTACAAAAGCTATCATGGATCCAACTGAAAGATCTATTCCACCAGTTAATATTGCAACTGCTTCCCCAATTGCCACCACTATTAAATATGCATTATCAATGAACAAGTTAGTAAATACTTGTGCTGACAAAAAACTTTTATATAATACTGATCCTATTAGAAACAATCCTATAAATAATGCGATTGTAGCATAAATTGCAATATAATCTTTGTTTATTTTGAATGCGTTCCTCTTTCCTATTAGCTTATTCATGCTTTAATCACCTCTTTTTCTTTTAGATTGATTTTTGTATTTTTCTTTATCTTAAGAATTTTTCTAAATTCAGGAGATTGAATTATACATACAACTATAACTACTATAGCTTTAACAACTAGTGTAATTTCAGGTGCAACACCTAAGCTATAAATTGTTGTAGTTAATGTTTGTATGAACAATGCCCCTACAACTGTCCCTGAAAGATAAAACCGTCCTCCCGCCATAGACGTCCCACCTATAACTGTTGCAAGGATTGCATCCAATTCTAACCACAAACCAACATTATTAGCATCAGCACTTTTTATATTAGCGCATAAAATTATTCCTGCTATTCCTGCTAACATTCCACATATAACATAAAGTGAAAATACAACTTTCCTAGATTGAATTCCTGCGAATTTACATGAATTATTGTTAACTCCTATAGACTCAATAAATAATCCCAGAGCAGTTCTCCTTATTAAAAAATACATAATTAACGCTACCGCAATAGCTATAAATATTGCTATAGGAAGCAATATGTAGCCTGTCCCTATAAATATGAAATCCTTATTAGTAAAAGTTAATATTTGTCCTCCTGTTATAAGTTGAGCAACTCCTCTACCAACAATATATAAAATCAATGTTCCAACCATTGGTTGTACTCCTATATACGAAACTAAAAACCCATTCCATATTCCACATACAAGTCCACTAATTATTCCTATTGCTACTGCTAATGGAACTGAACCTCCATCAACTATTACAGTTGCAGAAAGAGCTGCACTTATTGCAATTATTGATCCTACGGAAATATCAATTCCTTGAGTTGCAATTACGAGAGTCATTCCTAAAGATATCAATATTAATGGGGCTGCACGGTTTAGTATATCTATGGTATTTCCAAATAAATGCCCGTCTTTCATGCTTATGCTTAAGAAACTTGGTGTCATTATAAAATTAAACAAAAGTAATATAATCAAACTTGTTAATGGCCAAAATATTTTAGCATTATAAATTTTAAGGAAAAAAGTTTGTTTCTTATTATTTTCCATATTATCTAGCACCTCCTGCTATAGTTTTCATGATATTAGATTCCTCTATTTCATTTCCAACTAGTTCTCCGATAATATTTCTATCTCTAAGGACAATTACTCTGTCACAACATTTAACTACTTCTGGTAGCTCTGACGAAATAAACAAAATTGTCATTCCCTGCTTAGCTAATGCTAATATTAATTCTGTTATTTCACCTTTTGCTCCTATATCAATTCCCCTTGTTGGTTCATCTAAAATTAATAATTGCGGTTCTGTTGCGAGCCATCTTGCTAATATTACCTTTTGTTGGTTACCACCACTTAAATTACTTATTTTTTGCTCCATACTTGGAGTTTTGATTCTAAGTAAATCTATATACTTTTGTGAAATTTCTTGTTGTTTTTTCATCGGCAAATATTTAAATATTCCTCTATTAGCTTGCAATGCTAATATTATATTTTCTCTTATTGTTAGATCACCAACTATTCCTTCAACTTTTCTGTCCTCTGGGCAAAAGCCCAAACCTTCCTCAATTGCTTTTTGAGGATAAATATACGAATAGTTTTTTCCATTTATAGTTATATTTCCACTAGTAGATTTATCTATCCCAAATATTGTTCGCGCACATTCGCTTCTACCAGACCCAAGAAGTCCTGCGAATCCAAGAATTTCCCCCTTCTTGATTTCTATATTAAATGGATTTATAGTTCCAGACCTTCCAAAATTATTTGTTGATATTAAATTATCTCTCTGTTCATCATTAACTACTTTCTTTGTTCTTGTACTTTTTTCTATCTCGCTATAGTCTTTACCAATCATTTTAGAAACTAATTCTATCCTAGAAAGTTTGTCTGCATCATATGTCCCAACCAACTCACCATTTCTAAGCACTGTAAGTTTATCCGAAACCTCATATACTTGATCTAAAAAGTGAGTAACAAATATTATTGACATACCTTCTTCTTTAAATTTTTTCATAATTTTAAATAATTGCTTTACTTCCTTATCATCTAAACTTGATGTTGGTTCATCTAGGATTAATATACCTTGAGATATATCTACAGCACGTGCAATTGCTACCATTTGCTGTACTGCAACCGAATAATTATTTAAGGCTTTCTTTACATCTACCTTTAAATTAAGTCTTTCTTCTAATAGTTTCTCTGCACTTCTATTCATTTTCTTCCAATCTATACTTCCATTTTTCTTAGGTTCACGTCCAATATATATATTTTCTGCAACTGATAGATTTGGACATAGATTTACTTCTTGATAAACAGTACTAATTCCATGACTCTGAGCTTCCTGAGTAGATGATATTTTTATTTCCTTTCCCCTCAATATAATTGTTCCTTCATCTATCTTATAAACACCTGTAAGAACCTTTATCAATGTCGATTTCCCAGCACCATTTTCTCCCATTAGCGTATGGATTTCACCTTTTCTTAGTGTAAAATCAACATTTGAAAGTGCTCTAACACCCGGAAAGAACTTACTAATATTTTTCATCTCTAAAACTATATTAGAATCACTCACTTATATCACTCCTCTTGTTTTAACACAATTACAAACATGTACGTACTACATCTTTTTTAACATAAGAGCATGGATTGAATTCCAGCTCTTATGCATATTATCATTAATATTTTCTGTTTGGTAATTCTGCTCCAGCATCTTTTTGTAAGAATTGACTTTCTTTTGAGTTTATAGTTCTTTCAACTTCTTTACCATCTAATATGTTTTTAGCAACTTCAAGTAATTGAGGTCCAAGTAGCGGATTACATTCAACAGTTGCATTAGCTTTACCATCAACCATTGCTTGGAATATATCTTTAATACCATCAACTGAAACTATAAATATATCTTTTCCTGGTTTCTTTCCATATTCCTCTATAGCTTGAATAGCTCCCATTGCCATATCATCATTATGAGACCATAGTACATTTATTTTATCACCATCTGATTTTAGAAATGCTTCCATAACTTCTTTACCTTTAGCACGAGTAAAATCTCCAGTTTGTGATTTTATTATCTTATAATTAGGACAATCTTTTATTGCATCATTAAACCCTTGTTGTCTTCCAACCATTGCAGTAGACCCCACTGTTCCTTGAAGCTCTGCTATATTAAGTGTTGCGTCTTTACCGAATTGATCTATTAATATTTGTGCAGCCTTTTTCCCCTCTGCAACCATGTCTGAACCTAAGAAACATTTATAAAGTGAATCATCTGAAACTGTAACTTTTCTATCAACAATTACTACTGGAATTTTTGCATCCTTGGCTTCTTTAAGAACTGTATCCCAGCCAGTTTCAACAACTGGATCTAAAGCAATTAAATCTACCTTTTGTGCAATAAATGATCTTATCGCTTTTATTTGATTTTCTTGTTTTTGTTGTCCATCAGAAAATTTCAAGTCAAAGTTAGAATCTAATGTTGGAATTGATTTTATAGAGTCAGTTTCTGCTGTTCTCCAACCACTTTCTGCACCAACCTGTGCAAATCCAATTATTTTTTTACTAGATGAATTCGCCGCTGATGTCTTTGCCGCATCACCTCCACCAGCTCCAGATCCACCACAGCCTGAAAGCATGCCAATACATAATACAGCACTCGCCATTAATGCCATCATCTTTTTTAACTTCATAATTAATTCCCCCTATATTCATGATTTCGTTTTCATAAATTAATTATATATTTATACTTATAAATTGTATTTGCATTAATCAGCACTTTTGTATACTTTTACGTAATATGGAAGTCTATATATTTAATCACTTAAAGCATCTTTAGTTATTTTATTGCATTTTAGTAATACTTTTTTAGGAATATCATCTTTCTTGTTTAGTATTTTTATTGCATAATCTACAGCTTCTTTTCCTCCAGTCTTGCATGTAAATGTTCCTTGCAATATACCATTTCTAACAAGATCTATACCTCCTTGAGGTCCTTCTAATCCATCAACACCAATTATTTTAATATTTTTTGAATTAGTACTTACCGTAGCGTAATATGCTCCTAGTGCCATATAATCACTGTGAGCAAAAATTATATTGACGTCCTTATCATCTTTCAATATTTCCTCTAATTTATCTTCTGTTTCATTTTTCTGCCAATTTCCTACAATGGTCCTATCTATAGCAATATTTTTAGAATTACTAATTGCTTCTTTAAATCCATTAGTTATTTCTTTATCTGTGCTTGAATCTAATATTCCTTGAACCTCTATAACATTAGCCTTGTTGTTACCAGCTAAATTAGCAATTAACTCTCCTGCCTGCACTCCTATAGATCTTGTATCAGCCCCTATATACAAAGTATAATCATATCCCTCAACAGCTCTATCCAATAATATAACCGGTAAAGATTCATACGCTTTTCTTACAGTTGGTGTTAGTTCTTTGGAGTTATTAATTGAAACAATTAGTAAATCTGCGCCAAAGTTCATCAAATCTTCTATATCCTTTTTCTGCTTTTCAACATCTCCACCTGCATCCTTAAAAATTATTTTTATATTACTATGTTTCTTGGCTTCTTCCTGTATTTCTTTATTCATACTTATTCTCCATGGTTCATATAGGTTTGCCTGAGACATACCAATTATAAATGTATCCTTTTTTTGAGAGTTTGTCCTATATAAATAGATTGCAAAAATTATCAGTCCGCATATACAAACTATAATTATAGATAAATAAATAATTTTTCTTTTATTATTCACTCTATTTTCCCCTCTTATATTCCGTTGGTGAAACTCCAACTACTTTTTTAAAAGCTCTACAAAAATAATGTTGATTACTATAACCGACTAACTCTGCCACATCATAAATTTTAACTGCTGGATCCTCCATGATATACATTGCTTTTTTTATTCTTATTTTAGTAAGGTAATCAATAAAGGATAATCCCGTCTCTTTTTTTAATAATTTACTTAAATATGAGGATGTTACTTCTAATTTATTTGATATATAATTTATACTCAGCTCATTTGAATAATAGTTATCTTCTATATACTTTATTGCCAGTAAAACCATAGAACTGCACTTCTTTTTTTCATTAACGTTATTCATTATTTTCATATATTCATCTTTTATCTTAAATACATCATTGAAAACACTAGCTTGCTCAATCAACACATTACACTTTAAATATTTATATATCTCCTTCTGCATTTCTTTTGCAATAGAAATCCACCATCCCATATCATTTATCTTGCTTACTAATATTATATTTTTCTTATCATCATTAAAAATATACTTTAACTCTAAATCTTTAAATCCATCATTTAAAATATTAGCTATTGCAAACTCTAATAATTCAACACTCCAATTCCTAACACTTACTTCAACATTAAGTTTTTCTACAATCTTTATAACCATAATTCCAATGTTTCTTCCAAACTCGATATCAAAAAAACTCATCTCCTTTAAAACTTGTTCATCACTTAATTTATTGTTAAACCATTCACTAAAAAAAGTTTTTTGTAATACTTCCTTATTTTCAGCTAATTGTCTTTTTACCCACTCTAAGTAATTGTTTTCTTTTCCCTTTTCAATAAGTTTATTGGTTGCTTTAATTATTATCTCCTCTATGTTCTTTTTACTCACAGGCTTTAGAATGTAATCGAAAACATTGTACTGTAATGCTTTTTGAGCGTATGAAAAATCATCATATCCACTTATTATAATAACAATCCCACTATTACCAATCTCTTTTAGCTTTTGTAATAGGTCTAAACCATTTAAGAATGGCATATTTATATCCAATAATATAATATCTGGTCTGTTTTCTTTAATAATTTCTAATGCAATTTCCCCATCTTCCGCTTGCCCTACTATCTCAATACCGAACTCACTCCAATTTAAAATATTCTCAATACCTCTTCTAATTTTAGGCTCGTCATCAGCGATAACTAGTTTCCACATAACTCCTCCACTTATGATATATTGCAATAACAAATTTATATTTAATATTCTAAAGATCTAGGGCTGAATTAATATTAAAATACGAAAACTTAATTGCAATATATATCTTTTATTTTGTTACTATAATAATTTTTATTGTTTTAATACTCCATTAATGTAATTATTAAGCATATATTTATATTATTTTAATATATTTCCAAAATAATTTCTAGAAATAATTGTATGTACAATTTTAATGTAATATAATATACTTGTACATACATGAAACCGATATCTTTAATTATGTAAATGTATACTAAAAAATATGTAGTAACTTATTAAATACGGAGGTGTTATCATGGCAATAGAAAAAAATGTTTTCGGAACAATGCCTGATGGAAAAGATGTTTATATTTATACTTTAACAAACTCTAATGAAATGAAAGTTGAGATTTGTACTTACGGTGGTACAATAGTTTCATCTTTGGTTCCGAATAAGGATGGTAAATTAATTGATGTAATGCTAGGATACGATAATTTAGATGATTATTTAAAAGGAGATAAATTCTTAGGTGCCTTAATAGGACGTTTTGGAAATAGAATTCAATACGGGAAGTTCATCCTTAATGATCAAGAATATACTTTAGCTCAGAATGATGGAGAAAATCATTTACACGGCGGCTTAAAAGGCTTTGATAAAGTAGTATGGGATTCAAAAATAGTTGAAGATTCTCCTAATACATTAGAACTTTCTTATTTTAGCCCAGATGGTGAAGAAGGATATCCTGGTAACCTTAATGTTAAAGTTACTTATGTCCTTACTGAAGATAATGCTCTAGAGATAAATTATAGTGCAACTTCTGATAAAGATACAGTCGTAAATCTTACAAATCATGCTTATTTTAATTTATCTGGTCATTCATCTGGTGACGTTCTTAATCAAAAACTGATGATAAACGCAGATAAGTTTACAATAAACGATAAATATTCAATTCCTACAGGCGAAATAAAAGAAGTAGCTGGAACTCCTATGGATTTTAGAACATTAACTTCTATCGGCAAAAATATAAATAGCGATTATGAACAAATTGATTTTGGAAAAGGATACGATCATAACTGGGTACTAAATACCGATGGATGTGATAGCTCAAAAGCTGCTCAAGCTGTTGATGAAAATTCCGGAATAGTATTGGATGTTTATACAACCACTCCCGGAATTCAATTTTACAGTGGGAACTTCCTTGATGGTTCAGATGTAGGTAAAAATAAATCTGTTTATAATCGTAGAAATGGATTTTGTTTAGAAACTCAATATTTTCCTAACTCTATAAACTGTAGTAAATTTAAATCTCCAATACTTAGAGCTGGAGAAGTATATAAAGATAAAACCATTTATAAATTCTCTACATTATAAATTTTAAATTTCTTATTATTGATATATAGATAACCCAACTAAGACCTGAACTTATGCATATAACTCGCCGAAATGAATAATATACTTTTGTTCCAGTTTCTAGTTGGGATATATTTCATAGTATAAATCTAACTTATAATTGGCTTATCTATATAGATATCCAAATTTAAAACTAGATTTATGTAGTAACTTACCGAAATCATAAATATTTTGTTCCGAAAAGCTATGAAAATATCGCTGAAAGTTCTAAGCAGCAGGTTGTATCCAATTTAGCATGCTCCAACTTTCAGTTTGACAAGCTAAATTAGAACAACCTACAAGCTAAGACACTTTAACAGCTCATTTTCAAATGTTTTCTTCATATTATGACCCTTGTGGTTACAAATATATTTATGATTTCTAGTGAAGATATGAACTTAAAGTTTTAGCAACTTTTTAAATACATTAATCTAATAAGTCGAATTCTTAAAATCTATATATGTTTCAATAATAAACTTACATTTAAAATTCTAATAAGCTAAGTTATCAATTAAAATAATAATCTAGAAATTAAATTGTAACATATATAATTTACTAGTAAAAAAGGGCTTAGCCAACAAACATCCATAGTGGGTAATTATGTTTTATATTTAATTATTAAATAAAAATTCACCTAAAATATAACCACTATGGATTATACAAATAATATAAAGAGCACTAAAAAATAAACACTTTATTTTCCATGATTGTATGCTAATCCAACTTTGTCTTAAATATTGCTTTCTGACCTAAGTCGCCTAATAAATACTATTCTAAATGAAATACGTTACCATACAATCATTGAAATAAATTAAGGAAAATCCCTGTCTACAATGGCGACGCTATCTATTTATAAAGTTGATAGTATAAAAAAACATGCTCAGTCCTAAAATTAAAATTTCTTATTAAAGTATATTAACCTCAAAAGATATTCATCACGCTGAGTATACTCAATACGATAAAGTTGCTTGAATTTATGCATTACTAAATTTATTTTAAAATACAACTTTTAGAATGTTTTTTGTAATCTATGCAAATACATTTCAATATTTATACATATTTTAAAATTAATGCTTATTATAACTTTATACTTAGACTTATTAAATACCTTACGCTTATATTTTTAATGTCATTTTTGTTAAAGGAGAATTTATATGTATAATAAATTAAAAAAAGTTATTAGTAACTATCCTATTAATACAAAATTTAAAATAACTTTTTCAGCAATTTTAGGACTTACTTCTTTTCTTATGGCAGTTGTGATATGCATAATATTGTTTATTTCATCACAAACAAATTCACTATATAATGGACCGTACAAAGTTTCTGAAACTATTTCTAATATTAGAGTAAACTTGCAAACAATAAAAATGGACATGTTTAGATCAATCACAGAAACAGATCCAGGAATAAAGAACTTTTATCTAGAGCAAGCTGATACAGAATCCATAGCTCTTGCAAAAAATATAGAAATTTTAAAAGAAATACATAAGGGAGATCCATCATTATTAAATGAATTTTTATCAAATGTAAAGTATTTAGATGATAAGAGAGAAAAATTAAGTGACTTACTAAAATCAAAAACCAATCAGGCTGTAATGAAAGTCAGCCAAGATGCTTACTCTTCACAAATTAAAGAGTCTGAAGAATGTATACTTAAGCTTTTTAAGTCGTCCCAAGAAGATGCTAATTCTTTTGTTACTAATTCAAATACTTATAGAAATATATCTCTAATTTCTATTACGTTTATTATGATAATATTAATTGTAATATCATTATTATTAATTAGAGTATTGAACGATGTATTACTTGAAGGTATTAATCATATTAAGGATATTGCCAAAAACTTAGCTCGTGGAAATCTTAAAATAAATACTGAATATAATGCAAAAGATGAAATGGGTGAAATGTCTCGCGATTTATCTAATTCCATCGGGATGTTACTTTCTTATATTAATGACATAACAAGCACTTTGGAAAGATTAGCAGATGGAGACTTAAATATACATTTAGATAATTCAATAGAATATATAGGCGATTTTAATCCTATACAAAAGTCAATAAAAAATATTATTGATTCTTTAAATATTATATTTCAGAATATGGATCAATCAATCTCATCAATTTCTAATGGTTCTGAGCAATTATCGTCAACTACCCAAATACTCTCTGAAGGTTCTATTAACCAGGCTGGCGCTGTTGAAGAACTCTTTACTAGTTTTAAGAAAATACTGCAAAAGGTTAATAATACTACTAACAATGCAGATAAAGCTAAAAGTTTTTCCATTAATGTAAAACATATTGTAGAAGAAGGAAACGAAAAGATGCAAATATTGATGGAATCTATGAAAGAAATAACTGTCTGCTCAAAACAAATTGCTGAAATTATAAAAGCAATTGAAGAAATTGCTTCACAAACTAATCTTTTAGCATTAAACGCTGCTATCGAGGCAGCTAGAGCCGGTGAAGCTGGAAAAGGTTTTGCTGTAGTCGCAGACGAAGTCAGAAATCTTGCAGAGCAATCTGCTGAAGCAGTAAACAATACTTCTAAGATTATAAAGAATTCATTACATGTAGTAGCTAATGGAGAAAAGCTGGCTACAGAGACTGCCGCTGCACTAGATATAATAGTAAAAAATGTTGATGATACAACTAATTTAGTGAAAGAAATAGCTGTAGCCTCTGAAGACCAAACTAAAGCTATAACTGAAATGACTAGTAAGGTTGATCAAATTTCTCAAGTAGTCCAAACTAATTCTGCAACAGCAGAAGAACTAGCAGCATCTACAGAAGAACTAGCTTCTCAATCTCAAATAATAAAAACTGAAATATTAAAATATACACTAAAAAATAAATAACAACTTTTGATCTTTTAAATCTCAATATTTATTTGAAGTCAAAGAATTAGAATGTAAAAATTCTTTGACTTCAATATAAAAAGCTATATTATATCTCCGTCATTGTCATAACGCCATGATAAAACTGCTTTATTTAAACGTTAAAGCGCAATCATATAATTTCTTTTTATTTCTGTTCTTCTAAAACTCTATAGATTGCTTTTGCTACCCCTAAATTGTCATTTGTATCAGTTATATATTTTGCTATTTCTTTTATTTCAGGAATAGCATTTCCCATAGCAACTGATTCTTTGAATTCTGTAAACATAGAATAATCGTTAAAACTATCTCCTAGTACCAAAACTTCATCTCTTTCAAATCCCATTTTTTCAGCTACTTTTGCAAGTATAATGCCCTTTTGAGCAGTTATATCTGTAATCTCTATATTATCCCTGAATGAAGATGAAACGGCAATTCCTTTCAATTCTCCAATAACTTTTTTCATTTTATTTATAAGCTCTATATCTTTATGGAAAGCTACAAACTTTCTAATTTCTATACCACTGCTTAAAAATTTATCCAAATCAGAAATGTAATTAAGTTGAACAAAATATGGTTGAACTTTGGCAAGTTCAAAGGCTTCTTCTGGAGTGAGCTCGGGATTAAAGGATAACGTTCTATATGCCATTTCCTTTAAAGCTTCCTCTTTGGTATCTGTAGTATATATTCCTTTGTTTGTAAATATTCTTGCAGATACTTTTTCTCTTTGAAGTATATTTATAATTTTAGTTGCAGTTTCTAGTTCTATATTTATCTCTTCTAGAATATTTCCATCCTCATCTCTATACTCTGCTCCATTCATAAGTACACATTGACATCTTATATTATTTTCCATCAAAAGAGGTTTAACAGTATCATATTCCCTTCCTGTTGAAATTGCAAATATAATTCCTGCCTTCTCAGCGCTCTTAATAGCAGATACGGTCTCTTTATCTATTTTATGTTTTGTATTCAACAGTGTCCCATCCATATCTGATGCAATAAGTTTTATCATTTGGGATCATCTCCTCGCTATTTTATTAAATTTCTCATACCTTAATATTATAACAAAGTTTATTCAATTGTAAAAATAAGCAACATGATTTCACTTTTATCAATATCTACTTAAAAATAGGTTTTATTGATTCCTAACTTTTATTTGGCATCTTTTCTATTTATCAAACTTATAACAAAAAAGCCTACCCTTTATATAATACAAAGTGCAAGCTTTTTTATTCACACAAAATAATTGAAATTATTAACTATATAAATTGCTAATTCATACAAAGAAATATGATATCTATATTAATTTAAGCTTATTTAAATACTTGATTTATTACAATTTTAAATATATGTTTTATATAATAAATCTACTTTTAAAGCCCCATCAAGCCAAGTATTCAATTAAGATAATAATATAGACACTTATTTGCAACATCTATATAAATTTACTAGTAAAACATATAACATTAAATTATTTAGTTAATACTGGTCAAGCTTATCAATTTCATATTTTTATAGTTAAATTTCTCTACAGAAATATCAAATACTATTCCACTACTTAAAAATATAGTATTATTTAAAACTAAAGCTGGGTCATCTTTTTCCAAGTTCAAAAAACTTGCTTCTTCTTCAGTTAATTTTTCAGAAGTTATTATCCTATCCGCAAATCCTATTTTTAATTTTAAATCATTTGTAATGTAATCAAATATAGACTTACTACATATTTCTTCATTCAAATAAGGAATAATATCTTTATTATAGTAAGATTCCTCTATTTCAATTGGATCTCCATTTAAATATCTTACTCTTTTAACATAATATATCTTTGTGCCAATATCACATTTCATTCTATCTGATAATTTTTCATCTGCATTAATTAACGAAAATTCAGCAACCTTACTTTCAAACTTTTCCTTAGAATATTGTTTTGATAAACCATTTATATCTCTTATTTGAGCGCAGCCATTTTTTGCAAACTCCCTTAAAAATATCCCACTGCCTTGTACTCTATAAACATAACCTTTACTCACTAATATTTCTATAGCTTTTCTTATAGTATTTTTACTAACATTAAATTTTTTTATCAGTTCCTCTTCTGTAGGAAGTTTTTTACTCAAACTATATTTATCTTCCAACATTTCTTTTTCTAAAATATTAACAACCATTTCATACTTTGTTTGCATCTCTGTAATTCCTCGCTTTATTTTAAATAAGTATTTTTACTAATATCTTCTTCTAATTCGTAAAACGTTAATCCTAATCTATAAAATTTCTAAAAACAATAAAAACTGTTATATCAAATATTAAACCCAATATTTCCTTTTTCATTTTCACTCGAAATATTGGGTTTAATACTTGATAATTCCCTTTAATGAATATCATTATCACATAAATTCACTTTTCTCTTCTTAATAATTTATTTATATATTACATTTTTTACTTATTAGTATTTAAACTTTATATCTATTGATTCCTCCACCTCGCGGGATAATTTAACTATTCTTATAATTCGTTGGCATGATTTATTATATAATATAAGGCACCCTTTGTAAAGGTTTAAACAACTTGTTTAAAGCGCACAAAATAATAATTCAAATAGTATATAAGTTGAATAATAATCTTATATTAATACTAATTATATACGCTTAGCCGTTAATAATATAGATAAATCTTTAACTCAACTTATATAGAACTGCTAATTATTTTGTATAATCAGCAGTTCCTACTCAACTTATGTACTATGTATATTTATATTAACAATATACTATTCAAAATATTAATTTGAAAAAGTCTGAGTTCCCATATATTTATCATTACCACTAATTACACCTATACCAACCTTAGTGTAAGAAGGATTCATCATATTTGCCTTATGCCCCGGCGAATTCCACCACTGATTGAATAATTCAACTGGTTCATAATTATTGTATGCTATGTTTTCTCCCGTTGTAGTATATTCATAATTAATTGCTTTCAGCCAGCTTGTCCAATTATTGCCCTCTGGAGTAGTATGGTCAAAATAATTGTATTGTATCATATGATTGCTTTTATATCTAGCTATTTGAACCAATTCATTATCTATGACTAATGGGTTTAAACCTGCCTCAGTTCTTTTTTCATTCATTAACTCAAAAATTTTATTTTCTGCCATTGCTTGTATACTTATAGAATAGCTTTTTGGTAATTGAGGAAGTCCATTTATATCAACGGTATCATTATCTGCTGAATTATAGGCACTAGCTTGTCCACTATATCCTGAATTACTAAAAAGTTGGCTTGAGCTATTTGATGATTCTATTAATTTGCCTGATTCATCAAAGTAATAAATCTTCCCCGCAATATTTTGAATACCTGTTTGCATTGCTCCATTACTATTCATATAATACCACTTATTATTATCTTGAATCCAACCTATTTGCATCACTCCACTATTGTTAAAATAATACCAGATTCCATTGATATTATTCCAACCTTCTTGCATTACTCCTGAATTATTTAAGTAATACCAGTTTCCTTTGTCATAAGTCCAATCTGTTTTCATTCTTCCGCTTTCATTAAAATAATACCATTCATTTGAAATATTCTTCCATCCTTTAGCTACCTTGTTTCCTTCTTTATAGCTCCATGTTCTATCATCATTCTGAGTCCATTCCGCAGATGCTTTTAACGGTGATAGTGTAGCAATTGTTGCAGCCACAATAACTGCACTTGTCATTTTTGTAAAAAAAGTTTTCTTCATTAGTTTTCCTCTTTTCTTTTGTTATTCTGTTATCTTACATATCGTTAGTATAACTCCTTATAAAATCGTTTTCAGAACCACATATAAAAGTTTTTCCATATAATTATTCTACCATAAATTCGACATTTTTCAACCCATTTTATTCTAAAATATTTTATAATAGCTAAACAGACTATATAATTGTCTTTTTTCCTTCTGATTTATTGTTAATTTATTATAAAATAGTTATATTCATATATATATTTTATTTGAGTATTTATGTCTTTAAAAATTCAAATGCAAATTTATTGTTGCATTATATATAATAAGAAAATTACGTTAACACATTTTTTTAATTAAGTTAACTTTCATGTAAATATAACAATTAATCATTTTAACACCTGATTAATAAACTCATATATTGAAAATAGATAATATTTTAGGGGAGTTATAATGTATAAAAAAGGTGATTTCCATATCCACTCAACTTTCTCAGATGGAAAGTGTACCCCAAGGGAAATTGTCATTCTTTCTAAAAAAAGAGAAGTGGATATTATTTCTATAACAGATCATAATAGCACATCTGGTTTAGATGAAGCTATCATAGCTGGTGAAGATCTTGGTGTAAGAGTTATTCCTGGCGTTGAACTTTCAACTAAATACAATTCTTCTAGAGTTCATGTTTTAGGTTATTTTAAAGATGATAGCTATAAAAACGAACTTTTAATTGAAATATTAAAAAATGTAAAAAGTCATAAGGTTTCCAATATAAAAAAATTATTAGGAAAGAAACTAGACTTTTGTAATACTAAAGATAAACTTTCCGTAGAAGCCGGCATAAAAATTCTAAAGTTTTTTGGAGCTACAGTAGTTTTAGCACATCCTGTACTTTTGAGAAGATCTGATTTTGAAAAAATCATAGAAATGGACTTTGATGGACTTGAAGCTAAATACTTCAGTAATACAGAAAATGATACTGAATACTTCTTAAAAGTAGCCAATGATAGAGATTTGTTTTATACAGCTGGTTCAGATTTTCATAGTTGCAAAGAATTTTATAGAGTTCACGGGATAATTGGTGACGTTTATTTAAATGAATTTGAGATATATAATTTTTTGGTCAGAGGTAAACTACCCTATTTATAAATACTTTACTACAATTATTCAAAATTAAAAATTAGATATATGTTTAATTGGATTATCAATGAACTACATATATCTAATTTCTTACTCCATAAACTATATTTCTTCTAGCTTTTTTCTTCTTTTATATATTTGGTTAGCTACTAAGCATGCTGTTACAGTAGTTCCCAAAACACATATTGCAGTTGGAGCCACTGCTATAACTCCAGCCAAAAGCAGCCCTTTTCCCGAAACATTAATATCAACACTTCTATCTTTTGACTTAATATTTACATTAATACTTCCTGTTTCTTTATTAGCTTTACTAATCCTGTTAAAAGATCCACTCATTATCTCTTTTTTAAAGTCTAACATTTAATCACCCCTCATATAATTTACAATTTATATTTCTGCTTTATCTATATCATATTAATTTAAATCTATTATATACAAAAAACTTCCAGCTTTAAATAAAATTCTAAACAAAAAAATTGTAACTATACTATAGAAAAAATCTATACATAGTCACAATCCTAATTATAAAGTTCATTAACTATTTTATTCCAATTGTTAAGCATGCATTCAGCTATTTTAGAATCATACATTATTCCTTTATTCTTCTTTATTTCATCTTTGCATAACTCATCACTTATGGATTTTCTATACGGCCTATCACTTTTCATTGCATCTATGGAATCACAAACTGCTAATATTCTTGATGCAAACGGTATTTCTTCTTCCTTTAATCCTTTAGGATATCCTTTTCCATCCCATCTCTCGTGATGATATAAGACTATCCTAGAAATATATTCAAACGTACTCGTTTTACTTAGTATATTATATCCAATATACGGATGATTCTTCATTAATTCCCATTCATCTACTCCCAGACTATCTGGTTTATTTAGAATATTATCAGGTACTCCAATTTTACCAATATCATGCAGATCTCCTGCTATATGTATTAATTCGAGTTCTTCCGTTGTCATTCCCAAAACTTTTCCTAATTTATAAGCCATATCTGCTACTCTAGTCGAATGACCATATGTATAGAAGTCTTTTGCTTCCAAGGTTGCAACCATACTTCTTACAACACCATGATACATATCATCATTATATTGTTCC